>CAIOUK010000070.1 GCA_903861445.1 uncultured Verrucomicrobia subdivision 3 bacterium | reverse complement strand
CGGCGCTGGAACAGCTCGCGCAGCCAACCGGCCGCACGGCGCTGGTGACTGGATTTGTCGGACGCAACGACCGCCGACCAGGCCGCGTGGCCACCAACGCCGTCGCGCTGTTACAAAACGGAAAAATCATTGCGACGCGCACCAAGACGTTGTTGCCGACCTACGACGTGTTTGACGAAGACCGTTATTTCGAACCGGCACCGGAAAATTCACCGGTGATTTTTGCCGGCGCAAAAATCGGTCTGACAATTTGCGAGGACGTTTGGAACGACGAGGATTTTTGGGACGAACGCCGTTACCGGCGCAATCCGGCCACAGAACTTGTGGCCGGCGGCGTGAAAATGATTTTCAACGCCTCGGCCTCGCCGTGGCATCTCGGCAAAAACCGCACGCGGCGCGAAATGCTTTCCCGGCTGGCCGCGAAATCAAAGTGCCCAGTGGTTTATTGCAATCTGGTCGGCGGTCGTTGCGTCCGACAAATCCAGTCACCAGCGCCGTGCGGCCGGTTGGCTGCGCGAGCTGTTCCAGCGCCGCCAGGTTTTGGGCGATGAAGTCCTCGTTCAACACCAGATCACGCGGCGGATAACCGGTCAGCGCCAGCTCCGGCAACAGCACCAGATCCGCGCCCGCCGCCACGCCGCGCGCGTAGGCGGCGCGGATTTTGGCCGCGTTGCCGACGAGGTCGCCGACGGTCGTGTTGATTTGGGCTAGGGCTATTTTCACGAACGGGCAGCGTAAGCCGATTGCGGCGGCAATTCAAGCTTGGCACGGAACCGATCAGTCGCTGAAAACGCTGGCAGCTTTTTCCCATTCGCATTAAACTCCGCGCTTGAACATGGAAAAAATCTTTGTCACCGGTGCGGCGGGTTTTATTGGGAGCAATCTGGTTGACCGTCTGCTGGCAGACGGCAAATCCGTGGTTGGCTGGGACAATTTTGTCACCGGCCAGAAAAAATTTCTCGCGGGCGCGCTGAAAAATGAAAATTTCAGGCTCAGCGAAGGCGATAATCTCGATTTGCCCGCGCTCACGAAAGCGATGGCCGGTTGTGACACGGTTTTCCACCTCGCGGCCAATGCCGACGTGCGTTTCGGCCTCAATCACACCGGCAAAGACCTTCAACAAAACACCATCGCCACCTTTCACGTCCTCGAAGCCATGCGCGCCAACGGCATCAAACGCATCGCCTTCAGCTCCACCGGCTCGGTCTATGGCGAGGCGGAGAAAATCCCCACGCCCGAAGACGCGCCGTTTCCCGTGCAGACATCGCTCTATGCCGCCTCCAAACTCGCCGGCGAAGGCATGATCGCCGCGTATTGCGAAGGCTACCAATTCGAAGGCTACATTTTCCGTTTCGTTTCCATTCTCGGCGAACGCTACACCCACGGCCACGTTTTCGATTTTTACCAACAACTGCTCGAACACCCCGACCGGTTGAAAGTGCTCGGCGACGGCACGCAGCGGAAAAGTTATCTTTACGTTCAAGACTGTGTCAGCGCGATGTTGCACGTCATTAATCTCAGCACCGCCACAAAAGCCAAGCACGGTGTGGAAATTTACAATCTCGGCTGCGATGAATATGTGCAGGTGAACAATTCCATCGGCTACCTCTGCGGCGCGCTCAGTTTGAAACCAAAACTGGAATACACCGGCGGCGCGCGCGGCTGGGTGGGCGACAATCCGTTCATCTTTCTCGATACAAAAAAAATCCGCGCCACCGGCTGGAAACCCGCGTTGACGATTGAGCAGGGTATTCACCGCACGCTGCAATGGCTCCAGCAAAACCAGTGGGTCTACGAAACGCGCAAATGAAGATCTGCGTCCTCGGTCTCTGGCATCTCGGCAGCGTCACGGCGGCGTGTTGCGCGAAACATTTTTCCGTCGTCGGTTTGGACTTCGACGCGGCGAACATTGCGAAGTTGAATTCCGGCCAGGCGCCGCTGCTTGAGCCAGGCTTGAACGAACTGATCGCCGCTGGTTTGGCGGCAAAAAAACTGTCATTCACCACCGAACCCAAAACGGCCTGCGCCAACGCGGACATGCTTTGGCTGACTTATGACACGCCGGTGAATGACGCGGACGAATCGGATGTAGATTTTGTTCTCGGCAACTTGCGGCGCGCGCTACCTTCGTTGCCGAACGGCGCGTTGGTTTTGATTTCCGCGCAACTGCCGGTCGGCACTTGCGCCAAGCTGGAAAAGGAATTTCCGCAGTTTCACTTTGCCAGCTCGCCGGAAAATCTCCGGCTGGGCAAAGCTATTGATTCATTTGAGAAAGCCGAGCGCGCCATTGTCGGCATCCGCAGCGATGCAAAAAAATCTCTGCTGGAAGAATTGTTCAAGCCGTTCGCCGCGCAGACGATTTTCATGCGCACCGAGTCGGCGGAGATGGTCAAACACGCGCTCAACTCGTTCCTCGCGCTTTCGATCACTTTCATCAACGAAATCGCCCGACTCTGTGAACACACGGGCGCGGATGCCAAAGAAGTTTCCGTCGGCCTCAAGAGCGAGGCGCGCATCGGGATGAAGGCGTATCTTGGTCCTGGCGGCCCGTTCGCCGGCGGCACGCTCGCGCGCGATGTCGTCACGCTTTCAAAACTGGCGGAAGCGAACGGTGAAAAAATTTCCGTCATTCCCGCCATCAAGCAGAGCAATGATCTGCATCGCGGCTGGGCGTTTCGGCGGCTGCAAGCGCGGCTCGGTGACTTGCGTGGCAAAAGGATTTGCGTGCTTGGCCTGACTTACACGACGAACACCGACACGCTCCGCCGCAGCGCCGCTGTGGAATTATGTCAGCAATTGCTCGCCGTTGGTGCGCAAGTTTCCGCCTTTGATCCGGCCGTAAAAAATCTTCCACCCGAATTAAAATCCGTTTCGCTCGCCGCCAATCTTTCTGATGCGGTGACCGGAACCGAAGCGGTTGCGGTTTGCACCGAGTGGTTGCAGTTCCAACAGGCGGATTGGGTAAAAATTATTCCGCTGATGCGCCAACCGGTGTTTGTGGACGCCAATCGTTTTTTGGAAAAGGAATTGAAAAACCTCCCCGGCGTCGAGCATCTTTCTGTCGGTCGTGCCTGACATGAAACTCAAAAACCTCAACGCGCTTATCACCGGCGGCAGCCAGGGACTCGGCAAAACCATCGCCGAACATTTTTTGCGCGAAGGCGCGAACGTCGTGCTGTGCGCCCGCGGCGAAAAAGAGTTATCCGCTACGCGCGCCGAACTCGCCCAAAAATTTCCGTCACAAAAAGTTTTCGCGAAAACTTGCGACGTCTCCAACGAAGCGCAAGTGAACGAGCTTGTTTCTTTTGCTTTGCGCGAACTCGGCTCGCTCGACGCGCTGGTTTTGAACGCTGGCATTTACGGGCCGATGGGCCCGACGGAATCGGTTCCGCTCGATGAATGGCGGCGGGCGATTGACGTCAATTTATTCGGTGTGCTGCTGCCGAGCCGCGCCGTGATTCCGCATTTCAAAAAAGCTGGGCGCGGAAAAATCGTGGTTTTGAGCGGCGGCGGCGCGACAAATCCGCTGCCGAACATCAGTTCCTACGCCGCTTCAAAGGCCGCGGTCGTTCGTTTGATGGAAACTTTGGCAGAGGAGTTGAAAAGTTTTCATGTGGACGTGAACGCCATCGCGCCCGGCGCACTGGCGACGCGGCTCGTGGACGAAGTTCTTGCGGCGGGTGCGGAAAAAGTTGGCGCGGCGTTTTTTGAGAAGAACAAAGGCTGGAAAGAAAAAGGCGCGGTGCCGCTGGAACTCGGCGCGAATCTCGCCGTCTATCTCGCCAGTTCCGAAAGCAATGGTATCACCGGCAAACTTATCAGCGCGCAGTGGGACGATTGGGCAAATTTTCATAAGCACCGCGATGAACTGGTAAAATCGGACATCTATTGCCTGCGCCGGATCACGGCGAAAGATCGCGGCAAAACGTGGGGTGACAAATGAATTACGCGATTGTCGGGTGCGGCTTGATTGGGAAAAAACGACTGGCCGGTTTGCCTGCCGGTTCAAAACTCGTCGTCGCATGCGACACAAATTTGTCGCGAGCGGAAGAATTGGTGAAGCTCGCGCAAACCGGAAAAGCCGTCGGCGATTTCAAAATCGCCGTCACCAATCCGCAGGTGGACGCGGTGGTTGTGGCCGTAATTAATAGCGCGCTCGCCGATGTTTCCGCCGCCGCGATTCGCGCGGGTAAACATGTGATCGTAGAGAAGCCTGCTGGGATTTCTGTGAAGCAACTGGATGAATTGATTGCGCTCGCCGATAAGCACAAAGTCTGTGTCCGCGTTGGTTTCAATCATCGTTATCATCCGGCGTTTCAAAAGGCGCGGGAGATTTTTGCGTCCGGCGTGATGGGCGAACTGATGTTTTTGCGCGCGCGCTACGGTCATGGCGGGCGCATTGGTTATGACAAGGAATGGCGCGCGGACCCGAAACTTTCCGGCGGCGGCGAATTGATTGATCAAGGAATTCATTTGATTGATCTGGCCGGTTGGTTTCTCGGTGAGTTTCAAAAAGTTGATGGGCACGCGGCGACATATTTCTGGAATATGCCGGTGGACGACAATGCCTTTTTGAACTTGCAGACGGCGAAAGGCCAGACCGCGTGGCTGCATGTCAGTTGCACGGAATGGAAAAATCTTTTTTCATTCGAGATTTACGGACGCCACACGAAGTTGGCCATTGAAGGTCTGGGCGGCAGTTACGGCGTCGAGAAACTTTTTCATTACCAGATGAAGCCGGAGATGGGCATTCCCGACACGAAAGTTTATGAATTTCCCGGTGCAGACGAATCGTGGAAAATTGAGATGATTCAGTTTGAACAAGATGTTCAATTAAAACTCACGCCCGACGCCGGACTTGCCGAAGCGCGTGCGGCACTTCAAATTGTCGAAACGATTTACAAAAATAGCGGTTTTTAAATTTATGATTATTGCCCGATCTCCATTGCGCATCAGCCTCGGCGGTGGCGGCACGGATTTGCCGTCGTATTACGAGAAATTCGGCGG
>CAIOUK010000069.1 GCA_903861445.1 uncultured Verrucomicrobia subdivision 3 bacterium | reverse complement strand
TGGATGTGGCGGACAACACCGGAGCCAAGATTGCTTGGAACATCGGCGTGTTGGGTCGCAACCAGCGTTATGCCGGCATTGGCGACGTCATCAAGGTTCACATCAAGGAAGCCGCGCCGGATGGCTCGGTGAAAAAAGGCGAGGTGCATGACGCCGTGGTCGTCCGCACGCGCCACATCATCACGCGCGCCGACGGTTCGGTGCTGCGCTTCGACAGCAACGCCTGCGTCATCATTGACAAGGAATTGAATCCCAAGGGCACGCGCATTTTCGGCCCGGTCGCCCGCGAATTGCGCGAAAAGAAGTTCATGAAGATCATTTCACTCGCGCCGGAAGTCATTTGAAGGTTATGTCAAAATTTCACGTTAAAAAAGGCGACCAGGTCACTGTCATCGCCGGCAAAGAAAAAGGCAAGAGCGGCAAGATCATCCACGTGATGACCGAGAAGCAGCGCGTCATTGTCGAAGGTTTGCAGATGGTCAAGAAGCACGTCAAAAAGAGCCAGCAGAATCCGAACGGCGCGATTCTCGAGCAGGAAGGCTCGATTCACGTCTCGAATGTGAAAAAGACGGAGGCGGTTGCCGCGTAAATAATTTTCACGGCCAAATCCGTGAGTTAAAAAATGAAAGCCAGACTTTACAAAAAATACACCGACGAAGTGGTGCCGGCGCTCAAGGCCAAGCACAACTTCGCGAACGTCCACCAGATTCCGAAGTTCGTGAAGATCGTCGTCAACATGGGCATCAATGCGTCGCTCGAAAAAGGCGCGCTGGAAGATGCTTCGAAAGATTTGATGCAGTTGACTGGTCGCAAGCCGATTGTCAGCCGCTCCAAAAAGGACGTCGCCAATTTCAAGCTCCGCAAAAATCAGGCCATCGGCTGCCGCGTGACGCTGCGTGGCGATGCGATGTATGAATTTTACGACCGTCTGGTCGCCACCGCGCTGCCGCGCATCCGTGATTTTCGCGGTTTGTCGCCGCGCAAGTTTGACGGTCGCGGCAATTACACGTTTGGCGTGCCGGATCAGACCATTTTTCCGGAAATCGAACTGGAAAAAATTAAACGTCAGCAGGGTATGGATATCACGATCGTGACAACCGCCGGAAAAAACGAATTGGCGCACGACCTGTTGAAGATGATGGGTTTTCCGTTTGCAGAAAAATAATTTTAGTTATGGCCAAGAAATCCTGGATTGAGCGGAACAACCGCAAAAAAGAAACGGTCAAAAAATACGCCGCGATCCGCGCCGAATTGAAGGCGAAACGCGACTACGCCGGTCTGGCGAAGTTGCCGCGCGACGCCAGCCCAACACGCGTGGTGAACCGTTGCGCGTTCAGCGGCCGCCGCCGTGGTTATTGGCGCAAGTTTGGTGTGTCACGTTTGACCTTCCGCGAGGCGGCCTTGAATGGATTGATTCCCGGAGTGACGAAGGCCAGTTGGTAAAAATTTGAAACGTGCTGGCTGTCGGTTCCGCAATCACGCAGGAGCCGAAACGCAGGACGAAAGTTAAAATAAAATGAGCGATCCGATTTCTGATATGTTGACGCGCATCCGCAACGCGGGTGCGGCGCAATTGCCCGTGGTGAAACTGCCGCATTCCCGCGTCAAGGAAAGCGTGGCGAAATTGCTGAAGCAGCAGGGTTACGTTGCCGATGTTTCCGTCGAAGGCGACGTCAAGAAGACCATCACGATTGGCCTTAAGTTCAACGGCAAGAAGAGCGTCATCGAAGGCCTGAAGCGCGTCAGCAAACCCGGTTTGCGCCGCTACGTCGGTGCGACGGAAATTCCCCGCGTGCGCGGCGGTCTCGGCGTTGCGATTGTCTCAACCTCGGAAGGTCTGTTGACCGACCAGCAGGCGCGTAAGAAAAACCTCGGCGGAGAATTGCTCTGCTACATCTGGTAATAATTTTATGTCTCGTATTGGAAAACAACCGATTGCCATTCCCGCCAAGGTCAAGGTGGATGTGAAGGGGCAAAAAGTTTCTGTCGAAGGGCCGAAGGGTAAGCTCGCGTGGGAACTGCCCCAGCGCACCAGCCTCAAAGTTGAAGGCGATAAGATTGTCGTCAGCCGCGCCGGTGAAGCCGCTGCGGACAAGGCATTGCACGGCTTGAGCCGCGCGCTCGTCAACAACATGGTCAAGGGCGTCGCCGAAGGCTTTGTTAAGAAGCTGGAAATCCAGGGCGTCGGTTTCAAGGCTGCCGTTACCGGCAAGGTTGTGAACCTGTCGCTCGGCTACTCGCATCCAATCAATTACAACATTCCCGACCAGATCAAAGTCACGGTCGAGGAGAATACCAAGATTACGATCGAAGGACCGGACAAGATGATTGTCGGCAAAGTGGCCTCCGAGATTCGCGCCTATTACCCGCCGGAACCTTACAAGGGCAAGGGTGTCCGTTACGCCGGCGAACACGTTGTGCGCAAGGAAGGCAAGACAGTCCAATAACAATTTTAGTTCACGGCCAAAACCGTGGACACACTGAGATGAGAACCGAAAAAAAATTAAAATTGAAGCAGTTGCGCCACTGGCGCATCCGCAAGCGGGTCAGCGGCACGTCCGAACGCCCGCGTATGAGCGTCCGCTTCACGAACGAAAACATCCACGTCCAGTTCATTGATGACGTTGCCGGCAAGACGATTGCCGCGACCTCGACGGTGACCAAGGGCAAGGAGCGCGCATTGTCCGCCAACATGGAAGGTGCCAAAAAAGTTGGCGTGATCGCGGCGAAAGCGGCGATTGACAAGGGCATCTCGGCGGTGGTGTTCGACCGCGGCGGCACGCGTTATCACGGCAAAATCAAGGCGCTGGCCGATGCCGCGCGCGAAGCCGGATTGAAATTTTAACCTGAACCGGAGAATTTATTGTGGCTGAAAACGAAAACATTCCAGTAGTTCCTGCGGTCGCTCCCGAAGCGCCGAAACCG
>CAIOUK010000068.1 GCA_903861445.1 uncultured Verrucomicrobia subdivision 3 bacterium | reverse complement strand
CTCTGACCGTCGCTGGTGTTAATCGGCATCTTCTGATTCACCACGGCGGCGCGCACGGAGTGACGCGCCCTACCAGTTTTTTTGAAAAAGAAAAAAACCGGCGTGAACTTGCGTCCACGCCGGTTTGAATCCAACTAAACTCTTAATACTGCGGCTGCGAGGTCGGGCCACCGCGGCCGGCAAGCATATCAGCCTTGTGGATGGCTTTAACACCATCGAACAGGCCGGCCCAAACACCGGTGTTCTGGGTCGCGAGCAGTTTCAAGCGGTTGTAGGCTGCCACACCGCTAGTCGTGATGCTCACACCTTTATAGACGTATTCATAGCCCCAGAACGGATATTGGCCAGATAAAACAGCGTTGCGACTAAACGGAACACCATCATAGGTGAGTGCCGCCGTGCCCGCATTACCCAGAGCCGTGTTGGCATCGCTAATTCCAAAATAGGCAACCACCGAGAAGCCGGTGCCACCATTGATCTGATCCGTGGTTCCAGTGGTGTTTTTACCCATTTGTCCAGCCAATGTGCCGCCGCTGGAGTAACCGTAATCGCCCTTATATACTCCGCCACCCGTAAGATCGATCATGTTGCCACTATTATCCACTTCAATCTGCGACGCCGCGGTAAAAATACCATAGCCACTGTCGCCATAGGTATTGACCCGGGTGCCGGATAGATTGTCACGGCCCATGGCATAGACAAAGCTGGTATCATTCGTATTGCCCGTGAAGTCCGCGAGACGGCAACCGCCGGACAACACCGCTTGAATATTGGCGTCCGTGATGTTGGTCAGGCCGCTGCTGCTGCCGGCGCTCCACAAGCCATTGTTGCGAACCCACTCAAACGTAACGATACCAATCTGGGTGCCGGTAAGTGAAGGGGATTTGGTGCGGGAGAATGACTGCGAATTGTCCGCAAAGCCAAGATCCACATTGAATCCTGAAACCAGCGTGTTGGTATTGGAGGTGACATCACCCGTGACTGAAGCGGGCATGAAAGTTTCCGTCTGGGCGACCGAGTTGGAGCAGGCATCCAGAACGCCGGCTTCCGAACCGCTCCAGTGGCAGTGAATCGTGGTGACGGTAGCACCGTTACCCACAATGGTGCCGGTGAAGTTCATGTAGTTGTCTTTTTCCGGGTGGCCAGCACCACCGGCGAAGTCACCGGCGAACGTGACGCTATTGGTGAATACCACGTTGACCGTGTTCAGCGCGGTATAGACGGTAGAGCGCATCGCCGTGGAACCGGTGATATAGATGTCATCGGCGCTGGCAATGCCGGCGATGCCCAAGGCGAGCATGGCGGCGAGGATTGATTTATTGATTTTCATATTATTAATTGGTTGTTTTGGTTAATTGGTTAGTGATTTATAATTTTCAATTTATTGGTTCAGGCTTGTTTGCTTCCCAGTTTCTTGCGGGAAGAGAGCACCAGCATCCCGACGCCACCCAGTAAAGCGAGGGCGTAGGTGGAGGGTTCCGGCACCGCGTCCAGGGTCAAAACTCCGCCCGAGGAGAGACTGAAAGTGCCTAGGAAGTTTCCCGCAGAGTTATTGTTGAGCACGCTATAGAAATCAGCACTGGTAATCCCAGTAGAGTTGGGATTATCAAAAACATTCAAGTATGAAGTTTGGCTGAGGTTGAGGGAATTGGCGGTTTGACTATACCAACTGTTTGCGTCGCCGGCAGCGGGCGTGCCCAAATCCGAATAAATCGAAGCGACGGCAGTGGAAACCTTGTTAGCATATCCGCTGCTGATGGTATTACCCGAAAAGGATGACCCTTCGGTAATAAAAGCCTGAAACGGTGAAGTGGAAGTGCCGACGACACCCCATTGAACCCCGCTCAAACCGCCAAAGCCTGAAAGTTGTGTGGACAAATTCCAGATATCAAGTCCGCCGCCATTCACGCCGCCGCCGTTGCTGGCCGCCGTTGCCATAATCGAGGCTTCCGATCCGAGATCATAAATCAAATCGGTTCCGGAGGCAGTGGTGAAACCGACGAGCAAGTCGCCGGATGGATAGGCCGCTTGGGCCACGGGAACACTGGCCAGACCGAGAACGGCCAGCAGGACTCCTTTGTATAGGTTTTTCATTTTTGTTTTTAGATTAGTGATGGTTTAGTTAACTAAGCCTGGCCACGTCAGTGGTTCGACGCTGCAAACTCTACGGGATTCAAGTCCAGAAAACATCCAGACCAAGGACATGCTTGGCCTGTTTATTGACAACCAAATTCAGGTTGTAATACATTTAATATAAACACTTTGATTAAGAAGTCGTGGGTTGTTCGCGCTTGTTTGGCAAGTTGTTGCAAAAAGGTCACACAAGCCCGGGCGTGAATTTGACAAGAATAGTCGCATAATTTTACCGCCCACACCGCGTTTCAACCGAATCTCGGCCATTGAAACCAAAGCGTCACGCGAAACCCGCGAAAGGTAAGAAGGTGAATCAACGATTAGGGGAAAAGTTTATCAGACGCATTACTGGGTGTGCCGATTTGGATTATCACCGGGAACAAAGATCAGTGAGGTCTTCGCCGCCTTCGCGTCCGGTTCACGACTGATTCCATTTTTTCACGCCCGCATTCCGGTTTGACGTGGTGAAGGTTCGGTGAAGGTTGATCCTAAAAGCAGCAAGATCGGTGATTTATGGCCGAAGGAGTTATCCGTGGCACTTCGTAACCGCAATGTAACAAGTATGCCACAAAACTGTTGCCTGATATGCATAGGATTGGCCAATGCAAAATTTGGATGCAGCCACATTTTCCCGGCCGAGTCATTTCCATGGCAGATTTGCGTTTGGCCGCTGGCTGGCCGTCATCGCCGCCACTTGCGCCCTCTATCCGGCGCACAAAATTCTTGGAGCTGACACGCCCAGCGCGGTCTCTTCGGATCCGGTGCTCAATCTGATGTTGGAAAAGGGCATGATCACTGAAAGTGAAGCCACAAAAGTGCAAGCCCAGGTGGACGCCCGACGCACGAATCCGGCGGCGATATTTCCGGAATCCAAATGGAAAATTAGTTCCGGCATCAAGGACATGGAAATTTTTGGTGACCTGCGCCTGCGTTATGAGGGACGCACTGTCAAAGATCCGAAGAATGGAGAAATTGATCAGAACCGGCTGCGCTATGCCGTGCGTCTGGGGTTGCGGGGAGATTTGTTTGATGAATTCTATTACGGTTTCCGGCTGGAAACGTCTGCCAATCCGCGTTCGACGTTCGTCACGCTCGGCAGCTCCTCCAGTGGATCATCGGCGCCGAATTATCAAAGTCCTTTTGGCAAATCCTCGGCGGGCATCAATGTCGGCCAGATATACCTCGGCTGGCATCCGGAGCCTTGGGTGGATGTCACCGTGGGCAAAATGCCCAATCCGCTCTACACCTCGTCGATGGTTTGGAATTCCAGCATCAATCCCGAAGGCGCGGCGGAACATTTTCAACATTCCATTGGCGATGCTGATTTTTTTGCCACCTTTGGTCAGTTTCTCTATCAGGACACCGCGCCGTCCGAAGCCTCGAAGGGATATTTTGATTTTTCCGCCACCGACCACAGCAACGGCAACCTGCCTTTTCTTTTGGCCATTCAGGGCGGGGTGAATTATCACCTCACGAAAAAAATGTCCTTCAAAGTGGCACCGGCTTTATATGAATATACGCGGTTTAATAACGGGCAGTCGCCCAGTGTAAGTCAATCCGGTTACAGCGGCCCAAACTTCTCTGAAACCTATGTGGGTCAAGGTGCGACGGTCGGTGTGTTAGGCAATCCGGCATCCTATAATTTAGGCGGACCGTTTGATGGTTTTTATGCCAATCAAACTGGCATCAATAATCTACAGGTGCTCGAATTTCCGTTTGAATTTAATCTGAAACTGGAGAAGATTGATCTGCGGTTGTTCGGCGACTATGCGCAAAATCTTGAGGGTGCCGATCGGGCCAAGGCTGCCTACAACGCGTCTAGTTCACCTTATTTCGGTCTGGCCGGCAATGGCTCACAACTTTCCCACATCTCCTCCGCGCAGATGAGCGACACCAAGGCTTATCAGTTCGGTCTGGCGGTGGGCAGCAAAGACGCGCTGGGCTTGGTCAATGGCACCACGGCCAAGAAACATTCCTGGGAAGTGCGGACTTACTGGCAACATGTTGAACAATATTCCTTGGATCCCAACCTCATTGATTTGGACTTCTTCAACGGGGTCGAGAATTTGGAGGGCATTTATGCGGCGGCGGCCTACGGGTTCACCGATAATTTTATCGGCACCGTCCGTTATGGCCATGCCACACGCATCAACAACAAGCTCGGCACCGGTGGCAGCAGCGGGGACATCCCGCAAATGAATCCTGTCAACGAGTATCAGTTGTTCCAGGTTGATCTGACCCTCAAATTTTGAACCGGCTCTCAAGCACAACCGGCGGACGCTGAAGGGCGGCAACCAAACGCGCCGCCTTTCCACCCTTGGTTAATCTGATTAAATACCGTGACATCCTGTGGCGCGCACTGCGCTGTCTGCCTGGGCAAATCGTCTTGGGAGCGCTGGTGCTATACGGATTTTCTCTGGGGCACGGCGTGACCATCAACAGTCTGTCCCTCACCGCCAAGGTGGCTGATTGGGACTGGACGCCGATGGTCGGACATCCTTTATTCTGGCTGCTTACATTGCCTTTGCGATTGCTACCGACCGCTTGGGTGCCTTGGGGGCTAAATTTCTTTTTCGCGGTTATCGCTGCGCTGGTGCTGGGGCTGCTGGCGCGTTCCGTCCAGTTGATGCCGTGGAATTGGCCGTTGCGGGATGAAAACCGCTGGCTGCGGATCTTGCCGGTATTGCTGGCGTGTTGCGTGTGCGGCTTGGAATTCAACTTCTGGCAGGAGGCGACCGCCGCCAGCGGTGAAATGCTGGCCTTCCTGCCGTTGGCGACGACACTCTGGCTGATGCTGGAGTTTCGCGCTCACCATCAAATTCGCTGGCTTCAGGCGGCAGCTTTCACCTGGGGCTTGGGCATGGCGGAAAACTGGTTGATGCTATTAATGCTGCCGGTTTTTATCGTTGGTGCCCTCGGCCTGAAAATAAACAGCCTGGTAACCAAGTCCAATCGGATGGATGCCCCACTGTTTGTCACCGCCGAATTTTGGCTGCAACGGTTATATTTCTTCCGTTTCACCCTGCTCAAATTCTTGGTGTGGCTGGCCGGGTTTGTCTTCGCCGGATTTCTCATCTTCGCCTTACTGCCGTTGGTCAACAGTCTCAATCCACATTTACCGCTGAGCCACGGCGAAATCTGGTGGTCCAGCTTTAAGCAGACCAAAAATCTGGTCGTCCCGCTTTACCATGCATTCTGGGGACGGCAACACTTGTTAATGCTCACGCTGGCACTTTTTTTCCTGGTGCCGATTTTGGCCTGCTTGATGCGGGAACCGATTGGAAACGCCGCCAGAAAAGCCCGGCTCAATCCGTGGACGGATTCTCACGGTTCAAGAAGGACCGAAGATATTTTCATGGGCATCATCCAGAAAGCCGCGGGCAATGAGTTTGAGATTTGGTTTTATCGCATCCTGCGAATATTCCTGTTGCTGGTCTGTCTGTGGCTGGCGTTCGATCCCAAGATGGGGCTGCGGCAAATCATCTGGCAGCAATTGAATATTCCCATGCCGTTGCTGGTGTTTGATTATCTGAACGCTCTCGGCGCCGCCTTTCTCATCGGCGACTTCCTGTTGCTGGCACAACATCCCGCTTTGCCATCCCGGGTTGGAATTCTCTGGCGGCGCTGGTCGGCTTTAATTCCCTGGCGCCGACTGGCGATTCCGTGTGTCGCAGTCATGCTCGGCCTGATCACCACCGGTCTGGCCTGGCGAAATGGCCCGGCGATTTTCA
The DNA here is from genome assembly GCA_903861445.1 of uncultured Verrucomicrobia subdivision 3 bacterium. Lineage (GTDB taxonomy): Bacteria > Verrucomicrobiota > Verrucomicrobiia > Limisphaerales > UBA11358 > UBA11358. The sequence continues at coordinate 11,178 of CAIOUK010000068.1, read as the reverse complement.
ATGCAAACTTTTATCCGCTCCACCATTTCGGTGAACTGGCGGTGGCGTCTCTGCCCGCCGGACACGGTGTCATCTTGGGCGACCAACCGCAAAAACTGGCTGTGCTGCAAGCCGCCCTATCCGCACATCCTGACCAGCGAGATTGGGTGGTGGTGGACACGCGCCTCTTGTCGTTGAAGGAATACCGCGCCTGGCTAGAGCATCGCCAACCCGCCGGCTGGCTGACCGACGAAACCCGGCACGAACTCACGCCGGCAGAAACAGTCCAGTTGCTCGAACAAATTGCCCAGACCAACCGCCTTTTCTTTTTGAGTCCAACCTACGGACGTATCTTTGAAGATTTTTTTCTCGAACCGACTGGAGCTATTTTTGAAATGAAACGGCGCGGGAAAAATCCCTTGGAGCTGCCCCCGCCGACCGCGGCCGCAATCGCGGCGAATGAAGCGTTCTGGTCGGCCGCCTGGCAAAAGGAAATCGGCCAGTTCGTGCCCGTTCCAGACCCGCCGCCTTCCGGCTGGCAGAAAAAAATCGGCTACACTCCGGCTCCCCGCTGGCAAAATCTGCTGCTCGCCAACTGGTATTCGTTCGCGTTGGATAGCTGGGGCGTGACGTTGCAACAGCAAGGCCGCTGGCCCGAAGCCCGGCGGTATTTCGCGCAGGCGTTGCAACTTAACACCAACAATTACTCGGCCAGAGCCAGCTTGATTTGCAACAGTAATCTCCAGTCCGGCCTCAAACAAGGACTGACCGACGCGGGCAAATTGGCCGACCAATTGGACAACCCCCAGCGATTGTTCCCGGTGATAAACAGCTACGGCCCGTTTGATGACCCGGTTTCCTGCTATCTGCTAGCCTTGACGCTCCAAAAAAATGGTTTGCGGCTGCAAGCGGTCGAACAATTCGAGCGGATTTGGAAACTTGCGCCCGATGTGCTTCCGCCGAAACTCGCCTTGGCGGAGCTTTATAACCAACTGCACTTGACCGAGCGCGAGCGTCCGCTGTTGATCCAGTTGCGCGAGGAGACGAAAAATCTTCCGGCCAACCACGTGCTGGCTTTGGAAACGGCGCGACTCGAAGCGGACTACTGGCTGTCACAGACGAATCACGCCCGCGCCAGCAGCGAGCTGGAGACGATACTGCAGCAGCGGCCTGATGAAACCCAAGTGGCCAGCCGCGTCATCAATGCCTATCTCGCCTTCGGCGATTACACCAACGCGCTCCGGTTGATCAATGCGCAGTTATCCAAGACGCCCGACGATGTGCATACCCTGAACAGTCAGGCCGCCATTTTGATTCAATCCGGCAAGGCCGCCGCCGCCATCCCGGTTTTGGATCACATTCTGACACTCACCAATCTGGTGGCCGCCCGGCTCAACCGCGCCAACGCCCAAATCTTGTGCCAGAATTTTGCGGCCGCAGAAACGGATTATCGGGAACTGGAAAAATCCGGCGCCGAACCCGGACGCGTCAATTACGGACTGGCCAAGATTGCCGAACAGCACCACGACACCAACCAAGCGGTGATTTATTTTCACGCCTGCCTCACCAATCTGGCACCGGGAACATTTCTCTGGCGGCAGGCCACCGCCAGCTTGCAAACGCTCGAACCGGATCATCCGGCAAGTCCGGCGCCGGATTTATTTCAACAGACACGCTGAATCCGCATAACACTGGGCGACCTGCTCCATAGACGGTCGGCGCTTCGGATTCTTCTCCAGACAAGCCATCATGGTGACCATGGTGTTGCGCAACACTTGGACTCCCATTTGGATGGGCGAAGGCGGCGTCACTTCCCGGATTTGTTTCTCAATTTGTGCCACATCTCCATCAAATGGATGGCTTCCCGTGTAAGCGTAATAGGCCATGACCCCAAAGGCAAAGACATCACCTTGAAAACCATAGGCGAGGTCGCCATCCCACTTTTCCGGTGCCACATATTTCGCGGTGCCTACGGGATTTTGCTTCTGGTCGGCAATAAAAGGTGGCAACGAACCGGTGAAATAAGCATGGGAAAAATCTATTAGAATAGACTCCTCGGGGAACGCGGTCGGCACCAGCACATTCATACTCTTCAAATCATTATGGATAATCGGCCGGTCACACAGGATTCCGGCATGCATATCCGCCACCGTTTCAGCCACACTTTGCAGGATTTTATGCGTCCGACTGGGGTTCTTAAGCGTGACTCCCGCTTTAATCAGGTCGTGCAAAGTTGTGCCTTCAATATATTCCAAGAACAAGCGGTGTGCCGCCGCATCATACGCCAGCTTTTGCCGGATGCGAGGATGCGTCACCTCATCCAGAATATAGGCTTCATTGGCGATAAAAATTTCATCCCAAAACTGCTTGGGTTCCTTCAGTAAAGCAGGCTGGGGGAGTCGCGCAAACTCGACTTTGGCGAGCTTCGACACACCGGCATCCACCTGTAGAGATTCACGTTTATGGAAGGTGGGTATTTTCATAGTTAGCTCATTATTGGCATAAAGAATAATATTTTTGAAATCCGCTTAACGGCATAATTTTATTTCTAATTGCACCTCTGTGCAACTTCGGCGTGTTTGATGTAAAAATCTACAATGCACATTAGCAGGTAGCAATTCGCACCCGCTTGTAACGCCCGAAACACCATCTCGTCCTCATCCGCGGCCGTCAGCGTCATGAAGGGAATCTTGGGCAGAATCGCCTTTGAGCCGCGCAGTGCATTCGATGCCGGACATCCGAAACCAAACACTTGCGTTCGTCGCAAGCGTTTTGATAAGCTAATAACTGATGTTGATATGTGTTCCCAACTTGAGGTTAATCTTCCTTAAGGAAACTAGCACAAATCTAGCACAAGATTAAAATTAGCATCCAAGCTACCTTTACAAGTGTTTGATAATCAGGTTGCCCACGTGGCGGAATTGGCAGACGCGCTAGATTCAGGTTCTAGTGAGTAAAATCATACAGGTTCAAGTCCTGTCGTGGGCACCACTTTTAATTATACGGCCAGCCGCCAGTGCTGCATTCGCTGGTAACTGTCCTTGCCTGACTAACGAAAATTCACGGAATAAGTTTTTCCCGCCGACCCCATCCCGGTAAATAGGGTGCGGCCACCGAAAATGCGGTGATAAATTTTGGCGCTTTTTGGAATCGCTTCCCGCTTGCCAAAATTCCGGAGCTGGCGCATCGTCGCCAGATGGAATCACACGAACTGCTCCGCGAAGTCTTTGATAAAAAATCCGCCAAGGAAATTTCCGCCGACCTCGCGCTTTCCACCTCGATGGTTTACAAGTGGGCGCAGCCCCCGAAGGCAAGTGGCGACGGGCGCGTGGATAATCCGCTGGATCGCGTCGAGGCGTTGCTCCGGAGCACCGGCGATCACCGGCTCATCCAATGGCTCTGCCAGCGCGCCGGCGGGTTCTTCATCCTCAATCCGCAAACCACCCCGCATCCGCATTTTCTCATTCCGGCGACCAATCAAATCGTCCAGGAATTTGCCGACCTGTTGCAAGTCATCACCACCGCCGTGGCAGACAACCAAATCACGCCGGCGGAAGCGCGTCAAATCCGCGCGCGGTGGGAAGAATTGAAATCCGTCACGGAAGGTTTTGTGGCTTGTTGCGAAGAAGGAAATTTTGGCGTCCTGAAAAAATCCGGCAGTGCCGCCGGTAAAAAATCGAATCCCTGACTGGCGGCGGCCGGCCAACCGCGTTACGCCCGCCGGAATTTGCAACCGGCGATTGCACGGCCCGCCCAGTTCGTTTAGCTTCCCCCCATGCCGTTTTCTGGAAAGTTAATTTTTTGCGCGCTCCTCGCACTGTTGCTCCTTGCCGCCAATGGCTGCGTGCCCGGCGATTCCAGCCCGCTGGACGAGGAAAGGGAGCCGCACTTCGTCCTCGGCAAAAACCGGGTGAACGCGATGGATTATGACGGCGCCGTCCAGGCGTTCACCGAATCGCTCGAAGCCAATCCGCGCTCCGCCGCCGCGCATTTCCATCTCGCGTGCCTGTTTGACACCAAGATAGCCAGCCCCGCCGCCGCGATTTATCATTATCAGGAATTTCTCCGGCTGAATCCCAAGGCCGACAACGCCGAAGTCGTCCGCCAGCGCATTTACAGTTGCAAGCAACAACTTGCCGCCGACGTGCTGCCGCTGCCCAGTGCACCCGCCGCACAAAAACAATTGGAAGATCTCGCCGAGAAAAACCGCCGGCTGCAGGATGAAGTTGAAAAATGGCGCGCGTATTATGCGGCGCAAAAAAATTCTCCCGCGCCCGCACCCAACAATCCCGCCGCCGCCGGCAACCCGACGCCGGACGACATTTCCACCGGAACCGTCAATCCGCCACCAGCCAAGCCGGCCAATCCCAAGCCAACGATTGCCCCCAAGCCCGCGCCCGCGCGCACGCACACGGTGGCCGCCGGTGAAACGCTCGCCGCCATTGCCCGCAAACACGGCCTCAGCCTCGCGGCGCTGGAGACGGCCAACCCCAACGTCAATCCCAAAAAGCTGCACGTCGGCCAGACCTTGAACTTGCCACCGCCCTGATTTTCCATGACCGCGCGCCTGACCCTTCTCGCCATCGCCGCGTTCTGGGTGACGATGAACGGCCTGCTCTGGCATCAGGAATTTGGTGCCCATGCCGACACGACACCCGTGCCATTCGACCTGGTCTGGAAAAAAATTCTCACCGCACCCGATGCCTCTTCCTTGAGCATTTTTCAAGGCCGCAAACGCGTCGGTTACTGCGAATTTTCCACCAGTATTGGCAAGCAGATGGTAGAGCTGGATGATGATAAATTGCCGGCGGCGGAACTGCCGGCGCGGGCCGGTTATCAAGTCCATCTGTCCGGCAACTTCGCGCTCGGCACTTTCACCAACCAGATTAAATTCACCGGCCAGCTCCGGTTTAACCAACAGCGCACGTGGCGTGAACTCACTCTAAAAATCGCCGCGCGCCAGACAACGGTGGAACTTCATTCGCTCGCGGCTAGACAGATTTTACACCTCAAAGTCACCGATGCTGGCGCGATGATGGAACGTAATTTAACCTTCGCGGAATTGCAAAATCCCAACACACTGCTTCGCATTTTTCTCGGCGATGCCGGCGACCCGTTCCCCGGCGGCATGGAATTCCCAACGCTGGCACCCGCCGCCGCCGCGCAAAAAATCTCGTGGACCGCCAGCCGCACCCGCGTCCGCATGGGCACCGAAACCGTGCCGGTGTATCGCCTGGAAACCGGCGCGCTTGGGTATAACGTGACGGTGGACGTCAGCACCCTCGGCGAAATCCTGCACGTTGAATTGCCCGGCAACCTCAGCGCCCGCATTGATGAGTGGAGCAAACCATGATTGAACTCGACCAGCTTGTGAAAAACTTCGGCGACCTCGTCGCCGTCAACCACGTCTCCTTGAAAATCGCGCGCGGCGAATTTTTTGCCATGCTCGGCCCCAACGCCGCCGGCAAAACCACGACCATCAAGCTGCTCACCGGCTTGATGAAACCCACTTCCGGCGCGGCGCGCATCTGCGGCTTTGACGTGCAAACGCAGCCGCTCGAAGCGCGTAAACGCCTCGCCTACGTTCCCGATTTTCCGTTTCTCTACGACAAGCTGACCGCGTGGGAATTTTTCCGGTTCACCGGCCAGTTGTTCCAACTCGACGCCGCGCGCATTGAAAAAAACGCCCACGAACTTGTCGCCCGTTTTCACCTCGCCGAATTTGCCGACCGGTCGCTCGAAGGCCTCTCGCACGGCACGCGCCAGCGCGTCGCCATCGTCTCCGCGCTGTTGCACGACCCGGAAGTGTTCGTCATTGATGAGCCAATGGTTGGCCTCGACCCGCAGCACGCGCGCATCGTGAAGGACGTTTTGAAAGAACGCTCGCTGGCGGGCATGACCGTGCTCGTTTCGACGCACCAGTTGAGCATCGCCGAGGAAATGGCCGACCGCATCGGCATCATCAACGGCGGCAAGCTCATCGCCGTCGGCACCCGGGACGAGCTTCGCCAGCAAAGCCGTTCTACCGGCCATCTGGAAGAAATTTTCTTGAGCCTGACCAGCGAAGCCAATCAAACTGCCACCAGCTAAAAAACTAAAATATGAAAACCATCACCGTCGTCGCCACCTTTGAAGCACGTCCCGGAAAAGAAGCCGAATTGAAAGCGGCACTCACCAGCCTCGTCGCGCCCACGCGCAAGGAAGCGGGCTGCCTGAATTACGATCTGCACCAACTGCCGGATGACCCGAAGAAATTTCTCTTCCACGAAAACTGGACGAGCAAGGCGCACCTCGACGCGCATCTGCAATCGGCGCACATCAAGGTGCTGCTGCCGCGCGTGCCGGAACTGGCCGTGGCCATGCCGGAAATAAAAATCTGGGAAAAGGTTGCCTGAAACTTTCGGAGGGACGAGTTCCACGAGTCCCCAATCAAAATCAGCAGATGAATTCTTGAATCGGCGACGGCGCGAGAATTTTTCCTTCACGCTTGGATTCGATGAGAGACAAGAAATTCATGAGGCGACTCACTTTAGCGATTTCAGCCTTTCGCTTTTGATTTGGTCGTAGGTGCGCTCACGAATTATTTCGCCGTCTGACGGAATTAAGCCAGCTTTGAAATCTGATTTTGAGAATGAAGGTGCAACCGACTCAGGTTCCAACGCAGAACCCCGACACTGAAGATCCACAACCCACCTTTCGTCTTTGTGCCGCAAAAGAGTGAATTCAGTGCAAGGAAAAGTGCGAGGCTGCTTAATCCCGACTGGCTCGTAGTCATAAAGATATTGGCCGTTCAGATAAAGAACGCGGCCATCTTCCAACTCGATGAAATAGTGAGAACCTTCGTCCTCAAACTCATCAACCCCAAAAGCCCGACGTGCCTTGTAATCGTCCTTGACCAACAAACCTTTTTGTTCGAGTTCAAGGATTTGTTCATGAGCACTTTTGTAGCCTGAAAGGTCTGCTCCGTGCCGATTGAATAAAAAGAAGGCAGCGATCACCAATATTAACATGAATGCTGCCAAGGCAATTCCTGTTATTGCGGATGGAAGGTTTTTAGGCAACACGCTGAAAACAAAACCAACAGCGAGGAGCAAACCCACAATCACAAACAGGCCTGCGAGAATTACGCGCATGTAAAATTACTTTACCAATCGCAACTGCCGCCGCCCACAGAAATCACCCATTAAACTTTTTCGCCGCGATGGTCGAGTTGTGGCCGCCGAAGCCGAAGGAATTGTTCACGATGGCGTTCACCGGCATCTGGCGCGCGGTGTTCGGCACGTAATCCAAATCACATTCGAGGTCGGGATTTTGCAGGTTGATGGTCGGTGGGACGATGCCGTGTTTGATGGCCAAAGCACACGCGGCCATTTCCACCGCGCCGGCGGCACCGAGCATGTGGCCGGTCGCGCCTTTGGTGGAACTGACGACAAGCTTCTTCGCGTGATCACCGAAAACCGATTTGATGGCCTGCGTTTCGCAGATGTCACCCTGCGGCGTGGACGTGCCGTGGGCGTTGACGTAGGAAATGTCCGTGAGATTCAGGCCGCCGGTGCGGAGCGCCATTTTCATGCAGCGCGCCGCGCCTTCGCCGCCGGGTGACGGTGCGGTGAGATGATGCGCGTCGGCGGTGTTGCCGTAGCCGGCAATTTCACAATAAATTTGCGCGCCGCGCTTTTTGGCGTGTTCCAATTCTTCCAGCACGATGACGCCGGAGCCTTCGCCCATGACGAAGCCGTCGCGATCCTTGTCGAACGGACGTGACGCGGTCTTGGGATCGTCGTTGCGCGTGCTCATGGCACGCATCGCGCAGAAGCCGCCGATGCCGATGGGAATGACGGCAGCCTCAGAGCCGCCGGCGAACATGATTTGTGCGTCGCCGGCCTTAATGGTGCGCCAGGCTTCGCCGATGGCATGATTGGCCGTCGCGCAGGCGGAACAGGTAGCGAAGTTCGGCCCGCGCAGATTGAAATACATCGAGATGAGACCGGACGCCATGTTGCCGATGAGCATCGGGATGGTGAACGGCGACATACGGCCCGGTCCGCGCTGGAGCAGAACGCTGTGCTGGTCGGTTGTCGTGGCGAGACCGCCGATGCCGGAACCAATCATCGCGCCGATTTCGTCGCAGTTTTCCTTGGCGAGGTCGAGGCCGGAATCTTTCAGCGCACTCCACGCGGCGTAGATGGCAAATTGGGAATAGCGATCCGTGCGGCGGATTTCCTTGGGCGACGGAAAGGCGGGCGTCGGGTCAAAGTTTTTTACTTCGCCGGCGATTTGCGTATCGAACGCCGTCGCGTCGAAGGCCGAGATTTTATCAATACCGCACTGGCTGGTAATCAGGTTTTGCCAGAAGGTATTGAGGTCATGCCCGAGCGGCGTGACCAAGCCCATGCCCGTGACAACCACGCGGCGATCGTTATAACTGTTTGCCATGGGAAAATGAAACGGGGCAGTTCGGGCTGTGTCCAGCCAAAACTGCCCCGGCGGCTAAATTTTTAATTATTTGGCGTTTTCTTCGACGTATTTCAGCACGTCGCCGACGCTTTGGAGTTTCTCGGCCTGGTCGTCCGGCACTTCGATGCCGAATTCCTCTTCGAGAGCCATGACCAGCTCGACGGTGTCGAGCGAATCCGCACCGAGGTCTTCAATAAATTTGGCCGCCGGCACGACTTGGTCGGGTTTGACGCCGAGTTGTTCGACGATGATGTCTTTTACGCGTTGATCAATAGGTTTGTCTGACATAATTGACTGTCTTTCTAGCTTGCAACCGCCGTAGGCGTCAAGCCTCGATTTGAATTTTATTTCCGCGCAAACCACTTTATTCGTTGCCTGCGTCCGATTCGTTGCCGGCGAAACAATGCCGCCACCCGCGCGCAACGGCTTTTACATCACCATGCCGCCGTCCACCGTCAGCACCTGACCCGTCACATAACGTGCTGCCGGACTGCCAAGATAAAGTGCCGCCGCCGCAATGTCCTCCGCCTCGCCGAGCGCGCCCATGGGAATCTTCTTCAAGATTTCCGCCTTGAGCGCCTCGTTGAGTTCCGACGTCATATCCGTCTGGATGAAGCCTGGCGCAATGGCGTTGACCGTGATGCCGCGACCCGCCATCTCCCGCGCACACGACTGCGTGAAGCCGATGAGACCAGCCTTGCTCGCCGCGTAATTGCTCTGACCCGCGTTGCCGATGAGGCCGATGACCGATGAAATATTAATGATGCGACCCGTGCGCGCCTTGATCATCGCGCGGCTGAACGCCTTCGTTACGAGGAACGCGCCCTTGAGATTTGTGTCCAGCACCGTGTCCCAATCCGCATCGCTCATGCGCATCAGCAAACCATCGCGCGTCACGCCGGCGTTGTTCACGAGAATATCCACCTTGGTCGTCTCGGCCAAAATTTTCTCGGCAGCAGCGTTGACGGCGGCGGCATCCGCCACGTCCACGGCGAACGCCCACGCCTTGCGGCCGAGCGCGCGGATTTCCGCCGCGACCTTCTCGGAATTTTCCTGCGTGCGCGAAACGACGACGACATCCGCGCCCTCATTGGCGAATTTTAACGCGATGGCGCGGCCGATTCCACGACCAGCTCCAGTGACAACGGCAATTTGATTGGCAAGTGAACTCATAAATAATTTCTAGCAATGTTTAACTACGAACGAAAACAAAGCCACACGAAAATATTGAGGAAGGCGTGGGGCTTGAAAAAACTTGTAGTGCAAATCACTAAACGCTGCGCCCTATCTCGGTGCTGTGCTGTCATTCTTGCTATTTGAATTCCTCGATTATTGTTTCACCACAACACATACATTTGCCAGTGGTGATAACGCTTTTTGCGTTAAGCTTGAAAAAACGTTTGCCACAGTTTGGGCATCGGAATCCGATCTGTCTTTCTCGGCGTATAGTAAGCCAGACACAAGATAGCAACCCGCCAAAGCCCCAGATGGCTAAAAAGGCAACAGATAATGGGTCTGCTTCATCTATGTTTTTTCTAACCGGAAATACAAACAACTGCAATAGAGCAAACAGTCCAAAACCTACGCACCAAAGAAGTATAGTTTTGAGAAAATATCGCCCTACGGCTTTCTGTTTTGAATTAAATTCATCTTTCGTCATAAAGGTTTTGTGTGTTTCGTAATCCTCTTTCACTAGTCACGCATCACGCCAGCACCTTGACCGTCGCTTCCAAGCTTGCCGTGTCCGCGACGTTCAGCATCGTCGCCGTTTTATCAATGCGCTTCATAAATCCGCTCAAAGCCGTGCCCGGCCCAAGTTCAATGAAACGCGTGAAACCCTGCGCCAGCAACGCGCGCATGGAAGTCTCCCACAGCACCGACGCGCAGACCTGCTCGACGAGCTTCGCGGAAATTTCTGACGGCGCTCCGTGCGCCTGCGCTGTAACATTGGAAATCACCGACACACTGGGCGAAACCAAATTCACCTTCGCCAGTTCCGCCGCGAGTTTCGGCTGCGCGCTGGCCATCAACGGCGAGTGATACGCACCGGCCACCGGCAACGGCAGCGCGCGTTTCGCGCCCTTGGCTTTCGCCAGTTCACAAGCCTTCGCAATTTTTTCCGACGCGCCGGAAATCACAAGCTGGCCGGGACAATTCAGATTCGCCAGCACCACGCCAGCTTCCGCACAGACTTCGCGCGTCGGGCTTTCGTCAAGACCGATGATCGCCGCCATGCCACCTTTGGTCGCTTCACAGGCTTCCTGCATGAACTTGCCGCGCTGCCGCACCACGCGCAGACCATCTTCAAAACTCAGCGCGCCCGCCGCCGTCAATGCCGTGAATTCGCCGAGCGACAGACCGGCGGTCGCGTCAAATTTCAAGTTCGGATTTTGTTCCTTGAGTAGTTGAAAACAAACCCAGCTCACGAGAAAAATTCCCGGCTGCGCGTTTTCAGTTTTGGTCAAATCAGCTTCCGGCCCTTCAAAGCAAATTTTCGGCAGGTCATAACCGAGCGCAGTGTTGGCGCGGTCGAACCACGCCTTGGCGGACGGAAACTTTTCGGCCAGATCTTTGCCCATGCCGACGACTTGTGCGCCTTGCCCGGCGAATACCAATGCAGTTTTGCTCATAGAATGCGAAAGCTTACGAAAAATTCAACGGGTAGAGAAAGATTGAAGTTTCCGCCGCCGGCCAGCCCAACGCTTTCCCGGCCGGAAATTTTCAGCGACAATGTCATGGCCG
>CAIOUK010000067.1 GCA_903861445.1 uncultured Verrucomicrobia subdivision 3 bacterium | reverse complement strand
GATCTGTAGCCGTTGGCTTCGAGTTCCAGCGCGAGTTCCTTGCCGCCCGATTTCACGATGCGGCCATCCGCCATGACGTGAACGAAATCGGGAATGATGTGGTTCAACAGGCGTTGATAATGCGTGATTACAAGCTGGCAGGAATCGGGACGACGCAATTTGTTGACGCCGCTGGAAACAATTTTCAGCGCGTCAATGTCCAGACCGGAATCCGTCTCGTCGAGAATTGCGAGCTTCGGTTCGAGCACGGCCATCTGGAAAATTTCCGCGCGCTTCTTTTCGCCGCCGGAAAAACCTTCGTTGACCGAGCGCTTGAGCAAATCTTCGTTGAGGTCGAGCAGTTTTATTTTGTCTTTCACGAGCGCGAGAAACTCAATCGCGTCGAGTTCCTGCAAGCCGTGGTGCTTGCGAATTTCGTTCAGCGCAGCCTTGAGAAAATAGGTGCTGTTCACGCCGGGAATTTCCACCGGATACTGGAACGCGAGAAACACGCCTTCGCGGGCGCGCTCTTCGGGATCGAGTTCCAGCAAATCTTTGCCGAGATAAGTCACCGTGCCTTCGGTGACTTCGTAGCCTTCGCGCCCAGCGAGAATCGCGGCGAGCGTGCTCTTGCCGGAGCCGTTCAGCCCCATCAACGCATGGACTTCTCCCGCGTTGATCGTCAGGCTAAAGCCCTTGAGGATTTGTTTGTTCTCCACGCCCGCGTGAAGATTTTTGATTTCAAGAATAGGTTGCTTGCTCATTTTTCTAAAATTATTTAGACACGAATTGCACGAATTTTCACTAATTGAATTCGTGTTAATTCGTGAAATTAGTGTCTAGCCGACGCTGCCCTCAAGACTCACGCCCAGAAGTTTTTGCGCTTCGACGGCGAATTCCATCGGCAGTTCCTTGAACACTTCTTTGCAGAAGCCGTTCACGATCATATTCACCGCGTCCTGCGTGGCGAGGCCACGCGAGTTGCAATAAAAAATTTGGTCTTCACCAATCTTCGAGGTCGAGGCTTCGTGTTCGACACTCGCCGTCGTGTTCTTCACTTCGATGTAGGGAAACGTGTGCGCGCCGCATTTTGCGCCGATGAGCATGGAATCGCATTGTGAAAAGTTGCGCGCGTTCTCCGCGCTCTTGCGAATTTCGACGAGACCGCGATAACTATTTTGTCCACGACCCGCCGAAATCCCCTTGGAAATAATGGTGCTTTTCGTGTTCTTGCCGATGTGGATCATCTTCGTGCCGGTGTCGGCCTGCTGCATATTATTGACGACGGCGACGGAATAAAATTCACCCTTCGAGCCGTCGCCGAGCAGAATGCAGCTCGGATATTTCCAGGTAATCGCCGAACCGGTTTCCACTTGCGTCCAGGTGATGCGCGAATTTTTGCCTTTGCAGAGTCCGCGCTTGGTCACGAAATTGTAGATGCCGCCCACGCCGTTCTCGTCGCCGGGATACCAGTTTTGCACCGTGCTGTATTTGATCTGTGCGTCGTTGTGCGTGACGAGTTCCACCACGGCGGCGTGCAACTGATTTTCATCCCGCATCGGCGCGGTGCAACCTTCGAGATAGCTCACGCTCGCGCCGTCATCGGCGATGATGAGCGTGCGCTCGAACTGGCCGGACTTGGCGGCATTGATGCGGAAGTAGGTCGAAAGCTCCATCGGACATTTCACGCCTTTGGGGATGTAGCAAAACGAACCGTCGGTGAACACGGCGGAATTCAGCGCGGCGTAATAGTTATCCGTATAAGGCACGACCGAGCCGAGATATTTTTTGACGAGTTCGGGATGCTCATGAACGGCTTCGCTGAACGAGCAAAAAATAATTCCCTTCTTCGCCAGATCCTCGCGATACGTCGTGCCGACGGAAACGGAATCGAAAATCGCGTCCACCGCCACGCCCGCGAGCCGGCCGCGTTCGCGCAGCGGAATACCGAGCTTCTCGTAAGTTTCGAGCAGCTTCGGATCCACTTCGTCCAGACTTTTCGGCGCGTTGGCCTGCGGCTTGGGCTGGGAAAAATAGCTGATGGCCTGGAAATCAATCGGCGGATACTTGACGAACTGCCACGTCGGTTCCGGCATCGTCTGCCAGTGGCGAAACGCTTTGATGCGCCAGTCGGTCAGCCACGCCGGCTCATTTTTCTTGGCCGAGATGTGGCGGATGGTTTCCTCGCTCAAGCCGGGCGGCGTGGACTCGGTCTCGACGTCGGTGACGAAGCCGTATTTATATTCGGTCTTGACCAGATCTTCAATTGTCTCGGTGGCGGTGCTCATGAAATTATTTTTTCTGCCGGTCGGCGCATTCGGCGCAAACGCCGTGGACGGCGATGTCGTAGTGATCCACTTTGAAACCCTTTGGATGCGGCATGAAGGTGGAATCCGTCGGCAACGGCACGTCGAAAATTTCGCCGCAGGCATCGCAGAAATAATGGCAATGCTCCTCCATGTTCGGGCAAAACCGCGTGGCGCCGCGTTCGAGCTGCACCTGGCGGACGAGGCCGCATTTCACGAGCGCGTCGAGGCAATTATAGACCGTCGCGTGAGAAATCTCCGGCATCGTTTTTTTGG
>CAIOUK010000066.1 GCA_903861445.1 uncultured Verrucomicrobia subdivision 3 bacterium | reverse complement strand
GCGATGGAACTGGCGTGGCGCGTGGGCATGGAAAAAATCATTCTCGCCGCCTTTGCCGGGGCGATGCAAATGCTCGCCGGCGGGCCGGAAACTATTTTTTTGACGTGGCTGTTCGTCGCGGCGCTGTGGCTCCAACAATTTTTCATGGCAGGCCGAGACGCGTCGTCGCCACCGCGCTGGGCGATGCTCTGGAGGTTGCCACTCGTGGTGGCGCTCGTGATTTCGCTCACGCTGGTGCAACTGTTGCCGTTCCTCGATCTCGTGGCGCACGCGCAGCGCGCGACCGGCTACACCGATTTGCGCTGGTCGCTGCCGGGCTGGGGCTGGGTGAATCTTCTCGTGCCGATGGCGTTTGGCTCGACGGTGACGGAAGGCATCTTTTTTCAGCACGGCCAATACTGGACTTCCTCTTACTATCTCGGACTCGGAACTTTGTGGTTGGCGGTGCTCGCAGCGCCATGTGTGCGTGACCGCCGCGTGTGGCTGCTGGCGGGCGCAGGGATTGTCGCCCTGCTCTGCGCGTTTGGCGAAAACACACCGCTCTATCCGCTGCTGCGGAAACTGGTGCCGCAATTGAGTTTCATCACTTACCCGGTGAAATTTATCATGGTCGCGGTCTTCGTCGCACCGTTGCTGGCGGCGTTTGCGCTGGCGAACTTGGTAAAGATTCGGAATCACTTGCTCACACTGGGCGGAATTCTGTTCACACTCATCGGCGGCATTTTAATTTGGACGCAGCTCGCACCTATGTCCGGCGATAATTCGCACGCGACCTTGCTCAATGGATTTTCCCGCGCCGCCATGCTCGTCTTGACCGGCGGCGTGCTTTGGCTGGTTATGCGCACCAGCCAGTCGCGTTGGTTGCGAATTGCACCACTGCTCCTTCTGCTGGTCGCGTGGGCAGATGTGCTCACCCATGAACCAAGGCAAAATCCCACCGTGTCGCCGACCGTTTATGAGCCGAATGACATCCGCACCATACTCGCCATGCAGCCGCAGCCGGAACTCGGCGGCACGCGCGCGATGCTGTCGCCGGTGGCGGCGCTGGAACTCACGCGGTTTGCCCTCAACGATCCCGAATATAATTTTCGAGCCAAGCGGCTGGGCTATTGCGGAAACGCGAACCTCCTCGATGCCGTGCCCAAGGTGGACGGATTCTTCTCGCTGACGCCACGCGAATTCGACGGACTGCTGACCTTCATCTACAGCGTGACGAATGCCAACTTCGGGCGACTGGAAGACTTCATGGGCGTGGCTCAAATCACCACACCGGGAGAATTATTGAAATGGCAATCGCGCCCAACCGCGCTGCCGCTGCTGACGGCGGGACAGCAACTTGTTTTTCTTGACGATACCAACGCCCTTTACGCGCTGGCGCAAAATAATTTTGACGGCAGTAAAATGGTTTTCCTGCCGCCCGAGGAGAAAATCTTTGTCACTGTTTCCAATCAAACTGCCGCAAAAGTTCTCTCTTCGAAATTCGGCCTTCAGTCCGTGGACGCCGAAGTGGAGGCCGCCGCGCCGGCGCTCGTCACCGTCGCGCAAACGTATTATCACCACTGGCACGCGGAGATTGATGGCCAGCCGACGCGCCTGCT
>CAIOUK010000065.1 GCA_903861445.1 uncultured Verrucomicrobia subdivision 3 bacterium | reverse complement strand
CGGCGTTTCCCAACATATAATTGGTGCCAGTCCCGTTGAGATTACCGCCGTTGGCGCCAAAGGTTATGCCGGTGGTGTTGCCCAGATTGTTCGTAGCGTTCTGCGAACCCAGGTCCAGCGTGCCGCCGTTGATGGTAATGGCGGTGTTGGTCGCCAAGGCACCGCTGCCGGAGAGCGCCAGGGTGCCGCCGTTGACGGTGGTGGCCCCGGTGTAGCTGTTAGCCGCAGTCAAGCTCAGCGTGCCGGCGCCCGATTTGCTAAGTCCCCCGGTATTCGTGATGGCTCCGCTCAAAGTCAGGGTCTGAGATGTGGCGACGCCGACGGTGGAGTTGGCGCTCAAATTGACGGGAATGGAGAATGTGCCGCCCACGTTGTTGGACAGCGTCCCACCACCCAACGTGAGCAAGCCGGAACCCAACGCAGAATTATTGTCGGCCTCCAAAATACCTGCACTGATTGTGGTGCCACCGGTGTAGGTATTTGCGCCGGAGAGAATGAGCGTGCCCGTGCCAGAGTCAGTGAGGGAGCCGGCACCGGCAATCACGCCGCTCAAGGTCTGCGCGGCGCTGCTGTTGTAAATGAATGAACCGCCATTGGTGATGTTACCCGCGTAAGCGCCGCTGCCCAATTTGCCGGCACCGCTGATCATCACCGTGCCAATGTTGGTAGTGATCGGACCGGTAAAGGTGTTCGTGGCCGCAAGCACATTCGTGCCCGCCCCGCTGATCGCCGCATTGAAACTGACGGCGTTGGCTGAACCATTGACAATGGGACCGTTGAGGGTGAGGGTCGAAGTGGATTGAGGGGCAAAGATGCCGGTCGCGTTGAGCGTGATCCCCGCCGCCACGGTAGAATTACCATTGGCCCCGGTGTTGTCAGTTCCAAGAACCCCTCCCGCCATTACGATTGGCTTGAGAATGTTCAGGTTGCCTGCCGCAGTGCCATAAAGCGCAAGCCTCAATGTTCCGCCGCTGTTTAGGTAAATTGACCCGGCGGTATTGTTGTCCACCGTCGCCGTCTGCATTATGGTGACATAGCCGCCGTTGATGTAGATGTTCTGCAGATTGGTCAGGGCGCTGACATTATTACCGAAATAAATCCCAGATGAACCAACGAACGTCAGATTCCGCCCGTTGCCCTGTAATCCACCATTCAACAAACCCCAAGCAGGTCCGGAGCCGCCCATGGTTGCATCCCCATTGAGGCTAACGCTCGCCAATGCCTTGGTCTGGGAGCCACTGCTGCTTATGATGGCACCGTTGCCACCCACGCCCGCGCCTGACACCGTCACGTTATAGTTGCTGGTGCCATTTAATCCGCCCAAGGCGATGCCGTTCAAATCCAGCGTGCTGCCTGAATTGATGGTGATGGCGCTATTGTTAGGCCCGAAGCAATTGGTGGTGCCCGCCTTGAGCGTGCCAGCCGAAACGGTCGTGCCGCCGCTGTAAGTGTTCGTGGCGGCGAGCGTCAGGATGCCCGCGCCAGCCTTGGTCAAACCCGCCGTGCCGGCCAGAAGATTATTGATGGTGGCAACCTTGCTGCCGCCCAACGCATTGACCGTGATGGTCGGCGTGGTGCCGCTCAGGGTCAAGGTGGAGGTGGCGGGCGTGCCTGGACTCAAAATCCAGCCGGCCGCAGTATTGGTCACGGTGTCACCCAAGATCAGGGCATTGATGCTTTGGTTCCCATCCAGCGTGACGGTCGAGTCCGCCGTGATGTCCAGCGTGCTGAAATCAGCGGTGTCCGTGGCGCCCGGCAGCGCTCCGGTGCTCCAAGGCGGGTTGGCGGCGGTGTTCCAACTGCCGGAGGCGTTGCCACCGGAGAGTTGGTTCCAGGTGTCGGTGCCTGCCCGGGTTTTTTCCGCGAGGAGCAGCCCCGTGACGGTCAGGATTGAAACAATTATTTTTTTCATGGCGAATGATTCTTCGATTTCAGGTTTATGAATGGTGGCTTGGAATGGAGTCAATTCCCGGGCAATGTCTGTTTCTATTGGAAGATGGCGATGCAGGATGGCGCGGGAATTTCAATTTCACTTTGGCTACGCCATCTCTTCGGATCTCATCAATTATTTTGGTTTTAGGATAAAGCAGGGCGCAAGCGGATGGCCTGCGCCCTGGTGAATTTCAGTTACAGTTTACGGCGCGGTGAACAGATAAAACCGTTCTTGATTGGTTGCCGCGCCCGGGTCGGTGAGGGTGAACGGGCTGGCCGTGACCGTGCCATTGGTCAACAGCGTCCAGGTGTTGGTGACCGGCTTCAGCGCCAGATTGGTGGTGGCCCAGAGCCGGAACGCGCTCCCAACCGAGCCGGTGGCCGTGAGCGAGACGGTGCCGTTGTTATAAGTAAAGCCGCCGCGCTGGAAGCCGGGCGCGCTGGTGACCGTGCCGACGCTGATCTGTAAATAGAGCGTGTTGCCGGAAACCGCGAGGCTGCCGACAACGCCCGGAGGCAATGAAAGCGTCATGCCGTTGGTATTGGCGGCGCCGCCGGAACCCCAAGCCATCAAGGGATAACCACTGCCGCTGCTGACCGGGAGGCTGCTGCCCGAGACCGTGATTGCGGGGGTGGTGGTGAAAGTGGCCGCGCCGGTGACATTCAAGGGCGCAACCGTTCCGCCCGGACTGACCGAGCCAAAGTCGAATTCCAGGCCGGAGCTGACGCCGCCGTTGTTCACGGTAAGGCTCGGAATCGTCCATTGCTTCGTGTTATTCGCCACCGAGACACCGAGGGCGGCTGAATTACCGGTCGTTGCCGCCAGCGTAAAGGCGCTGTTCGAGCACGAGCCGCCAGTCACACCCAACAATTTTCCAGCGGGAATGGTGGTGGTTCCATGATAGATATTGTTGCCGCCAAGTATCAGATTATCGCTGTTGGTTTTGACCAGCTTGGTATTGAAATGCACACCGTCGGGATTGGCGTCTTGAATAATGCCAGAGATGGTCATATCCGCCGTTCCACCCAGTGTCAAGGTCTGGCCGGTGGCGTTGGTCTGGGTGCCGTATTTGGGATTGAAGGTTGCGCTGTTAAAAACGACCGCGCCGCTGCCGTTGTTAAGAACCGTCTGCGTCAAACCTCCGGATAGAAATTGCATCGCGGAAGTCGCGCTCGGCCCCGCGTAAATCAAAGCCGCCGGTCCGTTGCCGGTGTTTTGCCCCATGGTCATGTAGCCGCCGCTGCCCAACGCGCCAAAGTTGGTGATGATGACCGTGCCGCCGGTGTTCCAGATACCCAGCGTGGTAAAGACGTTGCCGGCATTGTTCAGCACCAGCGTGCCACCGCCTTGCAGCCACGGATTGGAGCCGGACTTGGTGTTGATCAGCCGGCCGTTGATGGTCAAAGTGGCACCCGCGCCAACGCTTCCGAGCGGTTGATATACCTGGGTCAGATTGGTGAACACAATGTTCTCATTGATCACCGCCGCCGCCCCCGCCGCCACATTGAAGGTCACGGCATTGCCGTCGGCCCCAATGATGATATTGGTCCCGGTGCCGTTGAGCGTGCCGCCGTTGCTGCCAAAAATAATACCCGTGTCATTACCCTGATTATTGACGGCTGTCTGTGAACCCAGATCCAACGTGCCGCCATTGATGGTGATGGCGTTGGCGAGTGGCAGCGCGCCGTTGTTGGACAGCGCCAGCGTGCCGCCGTTGACGGTGGTGGCGCCGGCGTATGAATTGGCCGTGGTAAGCGTCAATTTCCCCGCGCCCGATTTGGTCAAACCAGTGCTGCCCGCGATGCCACCGCTCCCGCTGAAAGTGTAGTCGGCGGTGGGATTCGTAACCGTGACGCTCGCCGGACTGACGGTGGTGTTGTTCGTGACCACGCCCCCGGAGCCGACGGTGTTGTTGAAGACGACCGTATCACTGCTGCCGGCGGTTTCCTGATAATAAGTGCTGGCTGACGCGTTGTCCTTCCAAATCAAGTTGCCGCTGTTATTGATGTCCCAGACGCCATTGCCGCCCGCCCAGGCCAGTGGCGCGGTGGTGCCGGTGACTTTCAAATACAGCGTGCTGCCCACGATGGCCAGGCTGCCAGAGACGCGCAACGGCAGGGTCAAGGCGATGCCGTTGGTGCTGGCGAGGCCGCCCGAACCCCACGTCAGCAGCGGGTAACCATTGCCGCTGCTCGCCGGCAGGCTGCTGCCGGTGATGGTGACATTGGTCGGCGTGGTGGTGAACGTCGCGGCGCCGGTGACATTCAGCGGGGCCAGGGTCGTGCCCGGAGTCAGCGTGCCGAAATTGAACCTCAGATCGGAACGAATTCCGCCGTTATTGACGGTCAGGCTCGAAATGGTCCATTGTTTGGTGTTATTCGTGACCGTGACGCCGAGCACGGCCGCATTGCCGGCGGTGGCGGCCAGCGTCACCGCGCTGTTGGAACAACTGCCGCCCGTCACCCCCAACAGCGTGCCCGCGTAGATCGTGGTCGGCCCGCTGTTCGTGTTGTTGCCATAAAGCGTCAGGGTGTTGCTGTTGGTCTTCACCACTCCCGTCACAAAGGTTCCGGCCGTGTTGTCCTGCATCACCCCCGCGATCGCCATGTCACTCGTCCCGCCAAACACCAATTGCTGACCTGCCCCGGTCTGCGCCCCGCCATATCGGAGGTTAAACGGCGACGCCGTGAAGGACACCAGCCCGCCGCCGTTGTT
>CAIOUK010000064.1 GCA_903861445.1 uncultured Verrucomicrobia subdivision 3 bacterium | reverse complement strand
CCCGCCAGCAACTGCGACCAGGACGCCGTCCACGCCGTCCGCCTGCTCGGCCATTCCGCGCGGCTCGTCTGGCACAAGGACGCCTCGCTCGGCGACACCGATTGCGTCATCGTGCCGGGCGGTTTCAGCTACGGCGATTACCTGCGCTGCGGCGCGATCGCACGGTTCAGCCCCGTGATGCAGGCCGTGAAACAATTCGCCGACAACGGCGGCCTCGTGCTCGGCATCTGCAACGGCTTTCAAGTCCTCACCGAAGCCGGCCTGCTGCCCGGCGCGCTCATCCGCAACCGCGATCTGCAATTCCATTGCGAAAACATTTTCCTCAAAACCGCCACGCACGACTCGCCGTTCACCAGCCGGATTCCGGCGGGCAAAATCCTCCGCGTGCCCATCGCCCACGGCGAAGGCTGCTATTTTGCCGACGAAGAAACGCTCGCCAAGCTCAAGGCCAACAATCAAATCCTGTGGCAATACTGCGACGCCAGCGGAAACCTGACTGACAGCGCGAATCCCAACGGCGCGCTGCAAAACATTGCCGGCATCTGCAATGAAAAGCGCAACGTGGCCGGCCTGATGCCGCATCCCGAACGCGCCTGCGAATCCATCCTTGGCAGCGACGACGGCAAATGGATTTTCGAAAGCATCTTCGCCGCGCTTAAAAGCAAAATTGTGGCGGCCTGCGCCTGAAAGTGGCGGCGAAAGTCCACGCGAAGAAAAAATAATCATGAGCACTGTATTTAGTCACATCGTTCAGAAACGGCTTTCGCGAGAAAATGAAAACGTCGCGACCGAGGCGCTTTCCTATATTCTGGGTTACAGCCAAGCGGCCAGAAAAGGCATGATGAACCTTCTGCGAGGAGTCGTCCCAGAATTGCCGGAGCTTCGGTTTCAAACACAGCAAACAGAAGGCAATAGCCGTCCTGATATGTGGGGCTATGATAAAGCCGATCCGCGTGTTTATGTTGAAAACAAGTTTTGGGCTGCTTTTACAGAAAACCAACCTGTCTCTTATATCGAGCAACTCGCGAAATATACCCAGCCAACAATGCTCTTGGTTGTTGTTCCCGATGCTCGTGAAGAGATGTCGTGGCGCGAACTTGGCCGCAAATTGAAAGACGCTGGAATTTCAGCGGAAGTCCACCATGCCGCCTCTGGCATCGTATATTCTGTTTCAACAAACAAAGGGCCGATACTGGCTCTGACATCATGGAAGAAATTGATTGATGCCTTGGAACTTGAAGCCGTGGATGACCAAGCCGCGAGAAGTGATTTTCTTCAGTTGCGAGCGCTTTGCAAAGCTGCGGATACCGATGTGCCAATATCAGTGGAAGAAGTGTCCGACCAACGCACGCCTGCGTTTGTTCTTCAGTTAAGTTCCATTGTAAGGGTAGCAACGGAAAAAGCGATCAGCGCAAATTCTTTGCACAAAGGACGGCTAAAGCCCCAAGCTGATTGGGAGCGAATCGGACGCTATGCAAGATTTTCAAATGAGCAAGGAGTTGGTGTGTGGCTCGGCATTCATTTCGGGCTGTGGAAACAATACGGCGAGACACCACTCTGGGCTGTATTCTCTGGAACGGATTGGGGACGTTCGCATGAGGTGCGACCTTTACTTGAACCTTGGGCAACCCAAAACGGAGTCTTTACAGCCAGCGAGGACGATAATTTTTATGTGGCAATCAACATCGAGTTTGGTGAAGAAAAAGACCAAGTGACCGATGCCATAGCAAAACGCCTGAAAGAAATTGCGGGTGTTTTATCTGTTCTAAAACCAAATTCGGCAGATACCCCAAGTAATGAATGATTCACTTCCGTTGCCTGATTCTTTGCGGCAGTTCATTGCCTCCTCGAAATGGACTTTCGCGAAGACAATGCCGGAGTGGCCTCATGAATATATTGTTCGTGAGCGGGTTGATGGAAATCTGTTTGAGCAGTTGGTTCGCCACATTCGCACGAACGGATATGAGGGTGCTTTCTACGAAAAGACATACATCTACTTTGAGGAAGACGGATTGCTCTATTGGACGATGGGCAATACGATCGACGAGACAACCATCATTAACAGGTGCAAGAATGAAAACTCGTATGAATGCCGCCTGAAGAACGGCACATTGCCATAAAAAATTGAATTAAAAAAATTAGTTTGCACATGGACAACAACAAAGCAGCTCATGCGAATGAGTGGGACGCCGAGGAGCCTTTACCGGTGCCTTGG
>CAIOUK010000063.1 GCA_903861445.1 uncultured Verrucomicrobia subdivision 3 bacterium | reverse complement strand
GGCGACCTGCACGGTGGAACGCGCCGGAAAATTTTCGGTAAAATATTTTGCGTAAACTTCGTTCATGCCGGCGAAGTCGCCGAGGTTCGTCATGAACACCGTGCTTTTCACGACGTTGGCGAAGGTGAGTTTCTGGTCGTCGAGAATCGCTTTCACGTTTTGCAGCACGCGTTCAGTTTGCACCTTGATGTCGCCGGCGACGAGGTTGCCGGTGGCCGGTTCGATCGGGATCTGGCCGGCGCTGAAGAGCAGGTCGCCGATGCGGACGGCGTGGTTGTAAGGGCCGACGGCGGCGGGTGATTGTGCGGGTTTGATGATGGTTTTAGTTGCCATAAGTTTGGCGGACAGTCTTGCGCCTTTGGCGGTGCGGGTCAAGAAAACCGCAGCGGCTTTGTTTGCTCGACAAAATTCTTGAACGGCGCACCATCGCGGGCATCCAATCTCAATCTGGGCATCTTTATGAAAAGTGAAATTCTTCTGGCTGTGGTGCTGGCAGCTTCGGCGGCAGGCGGTGGTTATTGGCTGGGGCAGCGCAACGCGCATTTGTCGGCGACGGTTTCTGCGCCGCCGGTCACCAACGGTCTCGCGGGCAGGAAAATTCCGCCACTGCCCGCGCAACCTCCGACCGGCGCGAACACTAATGGCGCGGGCATCGCGTTGGCCAAGCTTTCACTGGCGGATGTTGAGGCGAAAATTCTAGAGCTGAAAAAAAGGGGGCCGATGGGTTTTGGCTACGATGGCGAGCAGGGCATGACGAAATTGTTGCTGGCCGTGGATACAGCGGACATTCCCGCCGTGCTCGCGTTTGTGGACAAAAATTTATCCAAGCAGATGCGCTGGGGATTTCGTAATGATTTGTTGACGCGCTGGGCGGAGGCGGATGTCGTAGCGGCGATGGCCTACGCGGATGCGTTGCCCGACCGCTCGGAACGTGAAACCTGCATCAGCTCGGTGGTGGGCGTGTGGGCGGCCAAAGATGCCGCCGGCGCGGCGGCGTGGGCGAAGCAGATTTCCAAAGGCCAGTTGCGCGATCAGGTGCTGCAGGCTGTGGTAACTGCGCTGGCGGAAAAAGATCCGCCGGCGGCGCTAGCTTTGTGGCAGAGTCTGGCGCATGGCGGCGCGCAGCGTTGGGGCTTTGGTGCTTCGGCGCAAATTTTTGCGAACTGGGCGCAGAAAAATCCAGTGACCGCCGCGGCCAAGGCAGCGGAAATCACCAACGCCCAGGAACGCTCGCAGGCGTTTCAATCCATCGCCTCGACCTGGGCGGAGAGTGATCCGGCGGCGGCCTTGAACTGGGTCAATTCTTTGCCGGGCAGCAACGACCGGCGGAATCTGATCAACAATGTCGTCAACACCTGGGCGCAGAATGACGTGACGGCGACGATGGCGTGGGCGCAGCAATTGCCGGCCGGACAGGTGAAGCAACAGGCCTTGGAAAGCATCGGTCAGCAATGGGCGCAGGAAGATCCGGCGGCGGCGATGCAGTTCGCAAACCATCTGCCGCCGGGCCGGGCCAAAACGGAATTGCTCGGCAACGTCATCAACAGTTGGGTGCAGCAGGATTCGGACGCCGCGCTGGCGTATGTCAAAGCGTTGCCCGCCGGGGCGGAGCGCAATGCCATTTTACAAAACGTGATGGGTTCGCTGGCCAATCAGGATCCGGACGCGGCGATCAAACTGGCGGCGATGTTGCCGGGCCGGCAGCAGGGCAATGCCTACAGCCAGATTGCCAGTAGTCTGGCGCAATCCGATCCGCAAGCAGCGATGGACTTCATCAAATCATTGCCGGAAGGCAACGCCAAGCGTCAAGCGCTCCAAGGCATGAGCTGGCAGTTCGCGCAAAACGATCCCAAGGCGGCGGCGGATTTTGCCGCGACGCTGCCGGCGGGTGAGTCGCGGGATGATTTCATCCGTAATATCGCCAGCCAGTGGGCGCAAACCGATGTGACCGCCGCCGTCGCCTGGGCGCAGACGTTGCCGGCGGGCGCGGCGAAGCAAAATGCCTTTAACAATTTGAGCCAGCAGTGGGCGCAAGCTGATCCGCAGGCCGCGCTGCAATTTGCCCAGACGTTGCCGGCGGGAAAAATACAGGAGCAATTTTTTCAAAACGCCGCCCGTGAATGGGCGGAAAGCGATCCGCAAGCCGCGCTGACAAAGTTGCAGAGTATGCCGGAGGGCGAAGGTAAAAATACTTTCACGAGCGGTTTGGTTGAAGGCATGGCGGAAAATGACCCAACGACAGCTGCCAGTTTGGCGGCTTCCATCCCCGCCGGACCGGCACAAATCCAGGCCGCAGAATCGGTGTTATCTCATTGGATGGAAAGCGATCCGCAAGCCGCCGCCGCGTGGGCCACGACATTTGGCACCGGCGACACGCGCCAGCAGTTGCTCAACAGCGTCGTGCAGAATTGGGCGCAGAGCGATCCCGAAGCCGCCGGCCAATGGGTGTTGAAATTGCCCGACGACGCGGCCAAGCAAACGGCCGTGAATGATTACATCAGCACGCTTTCCTACCAAAGTCCCAGTATCGCCGCCAACTGGGTCAACACGCTGACCGACGCCGACCAGCGCAACAACGCGATTCAAAACATCGCCCGCAACTGGCTCCGCACCGATCCCGCCGCCGCCACTCAATGGCTCAACACCACGCAGTTGCCGGATGACCAAAAGCAGCAGTTACTAAAAAATCCGGGCAACGATGATGACAATGCTCCGCCGCCCGTGCGGATCATAGATTGAGTCTGGCGCGTTGACAAAAAAGCGGATTCTTGGTGAACTCCGCGTCCATGAATTCCACTCATTTCAGAAAGCGTTTGGCTTTTATTTTTTCATGCTTGATTTTCAGTGGTTTTTCGCTGTCGGCAGCGGAATTGCAACCGGTCGTCGCGCCGCTGGTCACAATTAACACCGGCGATAATGCCTGGCTGCTGGCCAGTTCCGCGCTGGTGCTGATGATGACCGCGCCCGGTTTAATCCTTTTCTACGGCGGATTGGTGCGGACGAAAAATGTTTTGTCCACGATGATGCACAGTCTGATTTTGATGGCACTGATTTCCGCGCTGTGGATGGTTTTTGGTTACAGCATGTGCTTCGCCTCGGGCAACGCCTTTGTCGGCAATCCACTGACGCACCTGTTTTTGCAAGGCGTCGGTGCCAAGCCGGATGCGGATTATGCGCCGACGATTCCCGCGCAGACGTTCATGCTGTTCCAGATGATGTTCGCCATCATCACGCCCGCGCTCATCAGTGGCGCGGTGGCGGAACGCGTGAAATTCAAGGGCTACGTCGTGTTCATGCTGCTGTGGGTGACGCTGATTTATTTTCCGCTGTGCCACATGGTCTGGGGCAAGGGCGGCTATTTCAACTGGGCGTCCGGCGGCAAAATCCCTGTGCTCGATTTCGCTGGTGGCACCGTCGTCCATATCAGCTCCGGCGTGTCGGCGCTGGTGTTCGCCATCATGATCGGCAAACGCGCCGGCTTTCCGCGGGAACAGATGGTGCCGCATAATGTTGTGCTCTCGCTCGTCGGCACCGGACTTTTGTGGGTTGGCTGGTTTGGTTTCAACGCCGGCAGCGCGTTGAACGCGGGCTCGCTGGCGACGAGCGCGTTTGCCGCGACGCATTTCTCGGCGGCGGCGGCGGCGTTGAGTTGGGCGGCGATGGAATGGAAATTAAAAGGCAAACCCAGCGTGCTCGGTGCGGCGGCGGGTATGGTCGCGGGATTGGCGACAATTACACCCGCATCCGGCTTCGTCACGATTCCGGCGGCGTTTTGCATCGGCTTGCTGGCGGGCATTGTCTGCTACACGGCGGTCACAAAAATCAAATCCATTTTTAATTATGACGATTCGCTCGACGTGTTCGGCGTCCACGGCGTTGGCAGCGTGGTGGGCATGTTGATGCTGGGTTTTCTGGCGAATGCCGAAGTGAACCCGGCCATCGCCAATACTTTCAAGGCGAACGGCGTGGTGGTTTCGCTGGCCGGCGGTTCGCACCAGTTCATCAATCAGCTCATCGGTGTGCTGTTCACGGTGGCGCTGGCGGCGGCGGGCACATTCATCATCGTTAAGCTGGTGGACAAAGTCATCGGTCTGCGCGTGGATCAGGAGGACGAAAGTGTCGGCCTCGACTTGTCACAGCACGGTGAACGTGCCTACAATGAATAAAATTTATGAAAAAAATTGAAGCCATCATCAAGCCGTTCAAACTCACCGAAGTCAAAGACGCGCTCAACGAGCTCGGCATCCAGGGTATGACCGTGAGCGAAGTCAAAGGTTTCGGTCGGCAGAAGGGCCACACGGAAATTTATCGCGGCAGCGAATACACCGTGGATTTTCTGCCCAAGATCAAAATCGAAACTGCCGTGCCTGACAATGTGAAGGACGCCGCTGTGGCCGCCATCATCAAGGCCGCGAAGACCGGCAAGATCGGCGACGGTAAAATTTTCGTCTCCTCGCTCGAAGAAGTCATCCGCATCCGCACCGAGGAAAAAGGCGACAGCGCGGTATAAATCCTTCGAGAGATTTTCAGCGCCGAACGCTCAAGCGTTCGGCGTTTTTATTTCAAGATTCTTCCGCCGCCAGCCGCGCGATTTCCGCCGTGTAACCGGCGCGGAAATCGGGAAACTTAAATTCATATTTCAACTCCGCTCGTAGTTTGGCGTTGCTCACCCGCTTGTTCGTCACGCCACGTTTGCGCCAGACTTCGGCATCCGCCAGAACTTTCGCCGGCAACGGCTGTTTTAATTCCGCTGCCAGCCAAGTAAAAAACTCTAATTGACTCGGCGGTGCGTTATCCGCCGCGTTGTAAATTTCTCCCGGCGTGCCGCGTTCCAGTGCCGCGAGGATGACGCCGATCAAATCGTCGCGGTGAATCATGTTCAGCCACCGCGTTCCGTCGCCTTCGATGCGCGCCTGGCCGCGCAGGAATTGCTTGAATGAATGTCCGCGACCTGGCCCGTAAATGCCGGCCACGCGCAAAACCACGGCGGGGAACCGGCGTTCGGCCACCGCTGCCAGCAAGAGTTTTTCCGTCTCCACCAAAACCTGCGACGTTGGTGCTTCCGGTTCGGCCGGACTTTTTTCGGTCACGATGGAGCCGTCGTTCTGTGCATAAACACTGGTGCTGCTGGTATAGATGAATTTTTTTGGCGGCGAATCCGCGAGCCACGCGAGCAAGTTGCGGTTGCCTTCGAGATAAACTTTTCGGTAGTCGTCCGCGCCGCCGCCGCCGGACGCGGTGCAGTTCACGACCCAGTCAAAATCGCGCGGAAGATTTTTCAGCGAGTCCGGCTGCGTGATGTCGGCGTGCAGCGGTGTGATGCCGGCGGCTTTCATTTCCGCCTCGGCGAGCAGACTGCGGCGCAGGCCGAAAACTTTGTGACCCTGCCGCGCCAGTTCTTTGCCGAGCGGCAAGCCGACGTAGCCGCAGCCGACAATAAGGCATTGGCTCCCGGAACTGGCGGCTGGGCGATTGGGTTTCACGCCGTTAATCTAAAGAGAAATCCACAGTCGCCAATCATCTAATCCTCTTCATGGACGGCTTTTTCTTTGACCGCGTTCTTCTTTTTGCCCGCGCTTTTGGGCGGAAGATCCTGCATCGCCAGTGCGTGCAGTTCCTCTCCATGCTGGAGCCAAGCCTGTTCCATCGCCTTGACTTTTTCGGGATAGTCCGCCGCCAGATTTTTGCTTTCCGAACGATCCTTGCTCAGGTCGAAAAGTTCCCACGGCTTGGTGTGGTCGGCAACCAGTTTCCAGTCGCCGATGCGGATGGCGCGGTTGCCGTCATGGTCAAACCAGAAAAAATCATGCGTCACGGTGTTGTCCTTGGCGAACACCGGCACCAGACTTTTGCCCGGCAACGGTGGCACCGGCAGGCCGGCCACGGTGGCCGGACGGGTGGCCCCGGTGAGTTCCAACAGGGTGGGCACGATGTCAATCATGTGGCCGGGATTTTCGCGCAGCTCGCCGTGCGCCGCAATGCCGGCGGGCCAGTGGACGATGAGCGGCGTGCAATTGCCGCCTTCAAACTCCCACGATT
Organism: uncultured Verrucomicrobia subdivision 3 bacterium; assembly: GCA_903861445.1. Classification (GTDB taxonomy): domain Bacteria; phylum Verrucomicrobiota; class Verrucomicrobiia; order Limisphaerales; family UBA11358; genus UBA11358. The sequence continues at coordinate 7,712 of CAIOUK010000063.1, read as the reverse complement.
TGTAGAGCCGAAACGGCGTGTTGGCGGCGCTCGCCCAACCCGGCCCGATGCCAAGATAGCTGTAAGCTGAACCAATCGGTGTCGTCGGATCTTCGCCAAGGCCACGGATGATTTGCTCGGCGGACGCGCCGTTGTCGGACATAAACAATACGATGGTGTTGTCGTAAGCACCCATCGCCTTGAGCTGGTCGAGAATCCGGCCGATTTCGCTGTCCATGCGCGTAATCATGGCGGCGTGAACGGACATTTTGGCGGCTTGAAATTGTTTTTCGCCCCGAGTCAGGCTGATCCACGGCACGGCATGGCCGACTTCGTCCGGGCCGATACGTTTTTTCAACTCGGCTTCCCGCAGATTCCACCACGGGACGGTGATGGGATCGAGCGGGGACAAAACACAATTAGTTCCCACGATGCCCATTTTTTGCATCCGCGCAAAACGCTCGTCGCGAATCGCGTCCCAGCCGGATTTATAAGCGTCCTTGTAAACCGCGATGTCCTCCGGCAGCGCCTGGACCGGAAAATGCGGACTATGGAAGGCAACGTATTCAAAGAACGGCTGGCTGGCGTATTTCGCGGCGTGTTCCTTCAGGTATTTGATGGCGTAATCGGCCACGGCAATGGTGTTGTAAAAGCCTTCGCCGACTTTGATGTCCGGCAATTCTTCATTATCTTCATTCGCTTTGAGCCGGGTGAAATAACTTTTCTCATTCATGTCGAAATAAGAATGGTCGAAGGCATTATCCAAAGGTTTGCCGTCCACATGCCACTTGCCGGTGTGATAGGAACGATAGCCCAGCGGCCGGAGATATTCCGGCAACAGCTCCGCCCAACGCGGGCGCGTGCCGACCGCGCCGGTTGCCGCGTTCACGCGGAAATTACCGGTAAATTTATCGCGCCGAATGGACTGGGCATAATACCCCGTGAGAATGCACGACCGCGACGACCAGCAGCGCGCGGTGTTGTAAAATTGCGTGAAGCGCAGACCGTCCGCCGCGAGATGATCGAGATTCGGCGTGTGAATTTCGCTGCCGTAGCAGCCGGCATCCGAAAAGCCCATGTCATCGGCGATCAGAATCAGGATGTTCGGTTTGGCTGGCGGCGCGGCGCTGGCGATTAAAAGCGGCAGCGCGACGGTGGCAAAAATCAAAAGCAGTTTTAAAAGTTTGGCGGGCATAGCGGCGTAAATAATTTGGTTTAATCCAAAAGAAATTCCTCGGTCATGCCGAAGGATTCCAAAAGTTTGCCGGTGCTGAAAGCAATTTGTGAGGCCGGCTTTCAGGAATCGCCCGGCGACGATTCCCGGCAAAAGGGAAAGCAACGGCCTAGTCATCGGGCAATCCAAAATAATACTGATACCATTTTTGCTCCTGCGCGTTCAGCGGCCGGTCCGGGTCGCCGGGCGGTGCCAGTTGCCGCGTCCAATCGGCCAGTTTCGCTGCGAGGCGCGCCGCAATTTCGGGATGCTGCTGGATGAGATTCTTTTTTTCATGTTCATCACTGGTCACATCGAACAGATACTTTGCGGCGGTGCCGGCCTGGATGTATTTCCATTGGCCAACCCGCACGGCGGCCTGATCCCAGAAGCGCCAGTAGAGTGCGTCATGCGGTGAACCGGCGTCTTGGCCGGCCAGAAACGGTATCAGGTTCACGCCGTCCAGCCGGTCATCGTGCGGTTGACCGGCCAGTGCCACGGCTGTGGAGGCGATGTCCAGCGTGCTGACCGGTTGCGTATAAACTTTGCCGGCGGGCAGTTGGCCGGGCCAGTTCACGATGAACGGCACATGCATCCCGCCCTCGGCCAGCATCCCTTTCTCACCGAGCCAGGGAGTGTTCAGCGAACCATCCCAAACCGCGCCCGGATTATTTACCGGCAGAACATCCGCCATCGGCCCGCCCGGGTGTCCGGCACCGAGCGGCGCGCCGTTGTCGGACGTGAAGAAAATCAAAGTGTTGTCGCGGATGCCGTATTGCTTGAGCGCGGCGGTGATTTGCCCCACGCCGTCATCAATGGCAGAAAGCATCGCCAAGGCGTAGCGGCGGCGTTCGGCCATCGGGCTGGAAAAGCGGGCGAGATAATTCGTCGTGGCTTCCAGCGGCACATGCGGACCGAAATACGCGAGATAGAGAAAGAAGGGCTGGCCGTCCTGACCGTGGTGGCGCTGGAGAAACGCCAACGCGGCTTTGGTCTGGATGTTCAAACGAAAGCCCGGTTCATTCAACTTCTGGCCGTGCGGGTTGAGCGCGTGACCGGCCAAATCGAACGTGGCGAAGTAATTCACCATTTCGCCCTGGAAACATTCATCAAAACCCTGAGCCAGCGCGGAATATTTTTGGATATCCTTGGCGGGAATTTTCACCCGGCCCTGCGCGTCCGGTTTGGCCGCCGGGAGATTGGTGCGCGCCCATTTGAGCGAGAGCGCATTGGGATCGAGATGCCATTTGCCAACCATGCCGCTGACGTAGCCGGCGCGTTTGAGTCGTTTCGGAATGGTCACTTCCGCCAACGGCATCGGATCGTCGGGAATGGTATCCAGCCCAAATTTTTCCTGATAACGTCCACTGATCAAACCGGCGCGGGAAGGACTGCACTGCGGCGCGGTGACATAACCGGACGTGCAACGAATGCCGCCCGTCGCCAGCGCGTCAATGTTTGGCGTGCGGATATCTTTCACCTGACCCTGCACGCCGAGATCGGCAAAGCCTTGATCATCCGCCAAAATAACGATGATGTTTGGTTTGGCAGGTTCTGCCGCCGGCAGCGCCTTCACCCCAATTATCATTATCAAAATCGCGGCGAACACGAACCATCTGGCGAATTGACCCGAGACGGAAGTAAAATTAATTTTCACGGTGTGGCTTAAAATAGGTGTCCGCCGCCGTTTGGCCAATGCTAAAATCTATCTGCGATTGATGGGTTCATGATTCGCCTTTGCCCGGAATGGTGTGGTGCGGTTCATCGCCAAAAAGTGATTCGGCGTGGCGCGACTTTTCTCCACGCCCATCAAGCCATCACCGCCGCGAAACGCAGGCCGCGCGTGCTGACGCGCAGCTCGGGGAAATTAAAATCCTCCATCAGCACCTCGTAAATCAGCACGCCGGTGAGGATGACATCCGCGCGCAATTTGGGCAGGCCGGGGATTTCCTTGCGTTCGGCGAGCGGCAGCCGCCAGAGTTTTTTCCGATGTTCGCGCACGCCATCGAGCGTCAGGATAGTGCGCTCGATTTTTTCGCGGTCGAAGCGGTCCAGGCCGTTCTCGATGCGCGCCAAAATGCTGGTGGTGCCGCCGGTGCCGACGAGCTGGATCGCGCCGGATTTTTTTTCATGCTGCAAGGCCGGTTCGAGCAACGGCCAGACTTCCACATCAAAAAAGTTTCTTACCCAATCGCGGCACTTGTTGAATTCGCCGCGCGTCGGCGGGTCGCTGAACGGGAATTTCTCCATCAGCCGCACCGTGCCGAGCGGAAAGCTGTGCGCGAAACTTTTTTTGGTGCCATGCCCCAAAATAAATTCCGTGCTGCCGCCGCCGACATCGAGGATGAGCAGCGGCTGTTTGGCCAGTTCCGCATCGGTGGCCACGCCTTGAAACGCCCATTCGGCCTCGCGCGCGCCGGTGATGATTTCCGTCTTCAGCCCGCAGGCGCGGAAAATGCAATCCGTCAAATCCCTCGGGTTCACGGCCTCGCGCGCGGCGCTGGTGGCAATAACGCGGATGGACTCCGCGCCGTGGTCGCCGGCAGTTTCTGAAAATTCCCAGACCGCCTCGGCGGTGCGGGCGATGGGTTCGGGCTGGAGCCGGTGCGTTTCGTAGAAGCCCTTGCCCAGCCGCGTCTGCCGGCTCTCCTCATGCACGGGAAAAACCTCGCGCCCCGTCACATCGGCGACGAGCAGCTTGACGGAGTTGGTGCCGACATCAATGACGGCGCGGCGGGCGGAAACCATTGCGCCGAGCATAGAAAATTTTTACAGCCAAACCAAAAATTTAATTGTGACATTTTGCCGCCATTGCGAACGGCGCCGCGAGGTGTATGTTCCGATATGAATCTTTTTCTCCTGCGCCATGGCCTCGCAGTGGAACGCGCTGAGTTTGATTTCGCCAGCGATGGCTTGCGTCCGCTCACCGCCAAAGGCCGGCAACAGCTCCGGCAAACCTGCGTTGCGTTGCGCCGCATGAAGCTGGACTTCAACTTGATTTTATCGAGTCCGCTGGTGCGCGCCCGCCAGACGGCGGAAATCGTGGCGGCGGAACTGAAATTGAAGAAACGCCTTTCATTTGCCGATGAATTGAAACCCGGTGGCAATCCAAAAAAACTTGTTCAAAAGATTTTTCACCAAAATCCCACGGCGAATAATATTTTACTCGTCGGCCACGAACCGGATTTGAGCCGTTTGCTTTCGCTGCTCGTCACCGGCGGGCCGGGATTGCAGCTGGACTTCAAAAAGGGCGGGTTGGCGAAACTGGAAATTGAAAAACTGCGTGCCGGGCAATGCGCCGCGCTGGCGTGGCTGCTCACGCCGAAGCAAATGAAATTGATGCAGTGATTTTTGAAACCGCGAAATACGCCAAATACGCAAAAAAACTTCAAGCTGAATTTGGTGTTTTCCGTTCGCGTATTTGGCGTGGTTCGCGGTTAAAAACCTTCACCCGATGCGGAAGGAAATTTTCTGGATGACGGATTTGCCGAAGCTGATTTGTAGGCGTTCGATGATTTCCTTCCGGCGGTAGCGGACGATTTCCGTGAGCCACACGCTGCTGTCCACGTTCACGAACAAAGTGCCCTTGTGCAGATTGGCCGGCTGCGCGTGCGCCGTCACCACCGGATCAATCAGCGCGTTCCACACCTTCACCAACTCGGCCTCGGCCTGGCGGGTATCCAGCCGCAATTCTTTCAGCAACGCCGACAGCACCTCGCCGGGCGCGCGCGCGGGCGTGACGCGAGCGGCTTCCAGCGGCGCATAATCCACGCCGCGCCATTGCGCGAGAATGCGGGCGCGGGCGGCGGGATTTTTTCTGGGCGGCGGCATCGGCCAAAAGCTTAACCACAGATGGACACGGATGAACACAGATTAATTTCGCTAGACAAATCTTGCCAGCGGGCGCTTGATGGTGGGAAACCTCAACCGCCAGTCATCCTAAAAACTTATGGACGAAAAATCGAAGCGCCTTTGGAAAAGAGTCTGGCACAGCCGCCGCTGGTTCCGCGCGTGGCTGATTTCTGCGGCGGTGATTTCTGGGTTGGTTGCCATCTTTTGGGGCAACCTTGGCGTTGATGTGAAAATTTGGAGCGACTGGCCACTGGTGCTGGCGGCCGTCTTCATTGCCAGCATGATCATGCTGATTGCCGCCGTGCCGGTGGCACTTTGGATTTTCCTCCGCTGGCTGTGCTGCTGGCGCAACTGCAAACGGTTTCTGTTGGGTTGCGTGGCTTTGGCGGCGCTGATTGTCTTGTTTTACGCGGAGGAAGACTGGCGCGGCTGGCACGCGTGGAACCAATTCAAACACGAATGGGAGGCCAAGGGTGAACATTTTGATTTTGCCAGCGTGGTGCCGCCGCCGGTGCCAGATGATCAAAATTTTGCGCTGACCCCAGTCGTCGCTAGTTGTTATGCCGCATGGCTAGATAAAAATGGACACCGCTTCAAACCATTCGATTCCAATGTCGTGAACCGGCTGGCAATGAGCATTTATCACGAAGGCGATATCGGTGACAACAGTCCCAATTTGGGTTCGTGGCAAAAGGCGCAACTCGCTGATTTAAGAATATGGCAAGAATACTATCGCCATCCTAAAACCAATTCCTCGAAACCGAACGCCACGGTGACGAATGATTTTTCGATGACACCAGAACCGCAAACACCTGCTGCCGACGTGCTTTTGGCCTTGAGCAAATACGATGCGACAATCGAGGATTTGCGACTGGCAAGCCGACTTCCCGCCGCGCGTTTTCCGCTTACTTATGACATCGAATGTCCGGTAAGTCTGCTATTACCACATCTGTCGGCGATGAAGAATTGTTCGCGGATATTGCATCTGCGTGCAATCGCGGAATTACAAAACAGTCAGAGTGAAAAGGCTCTGGCCGATGTGAAGTTGATGCTGCGTTTGGATGGAGCGATACACCCCGAGCCATTTTTGATTTCGCATCTGGTGCGGATAAGCATATTGCAAATGATGCTCCAGCCGGTTTATGAAGGGTTGGCGCAGCGCCGATGGACAGACGAACAACTCGTCGATCTCGACACGGAGCTGACAAAACTGGATTTTTTGGCGGACTACGGAAAGGCAATGCGCTGTGAACGCATTGATGGCATTATGACAATTGACTATTTTCGCAACCGTCCGAATGCCCGCACTCGAATGGCTGTGTATTATGAAGGAACGGATGGATGGAAAAATTCACGTGCCGATTATGTTTTATTAGCGCTCGCCTACGGGCCTTCTGGTTGGTGTGACCAAAATAAATTGAGAAGTTGCCGGTATTTTGGCCGCTGGTTTTTCCCAGCCGTAGATAACCAGAGAAGAGTTTTTTTGCCGTCGATCCTTCGTGACGCAGATTTAGCACGTGACCGAGAATTTGGCAGTTTAACCCCCTGCAATTTACTTGAATGGATGTTAATGCCTGCGCTGGGTTCATGCGCGACAAAATGTGCTCGGGTGCAATCTTCCGTGGATTTGGCGCGGACGGCGATTGCGCTGGAGCGTTACCGGCTGGCGCATGGTGAATATCCCGAATCGCTGGCTGTGCTGGCACCGCAGTTCATCGCCAAGGTTCCGCATGATGTTATCGGTGGTCAGCCGCTGAAATATCGGCGCACGGCGGACAAACAATTCGTTTTGTATTCCGTCGGCTGGAATGAAAAAGATGACGGCGGTGTGGTGGTTATTCCGAAAGGCAGTTCGCAACCGAAATATGATGAGGGCGATTGGGTCTGGCGCTATCCGCAGAAATAATTTCCAAGGCGTTAAGCGAATTCCACGAATTGGCGCGAATTAAAACCGGCAAGATTTATTCGCGATAATTCGCGGAATTTGCGTAAAAATCTTTTGGAATTTGATCGGGGCCGAGCAGTCGCTTGGCGCTGTCGGTTTTTATCTGTGTCCATCCGTGTGCATCCGTGGTTTAATTAGCCGGTGAACATCACGAATTTGAACCCGGACACGGATATTGGCGCGAGCGCGTGGCTGGTGGAATTGGACGACCACCGTATTTTGCTCGACGCGGGGATGCACCCGAAACGCGAGGGCCGCGCGGCGATGCCCTTGTTTAACAAGGCGAATACGCATGACGTGGACGCCATCGCGCTCTCGCATTGCCATCACGATCACGTCGGCGCGCTGCCGCTGGCGTGCCGGCAATATCCCAAGGCGCACGTCCTGATGACGGAGCTGAGCTATCTGCTGGTGGAACGCGTGCTGCACAATTCGGTGAACGTGATGAAGCGCCAGCGCGACGAGCTGGGCATCAAGGAATATCCGCTCTACACGCACGACGAGCTGGACGAGATCGCGCCGCATTTTCAAGGTTTCAAATACAACCGCGAGGTGGAATGGCAGGCGTATCACAAGGCGCGCGCCGGTCAGCCGTCGCCGACGTTGGAATTTTTTGACGCCGGCCACACGCTCGGCTCGGCGGGCATTTTATTGCGCGGAAAAAGCGAGACGATGTTTTACACGGGCGATGTGTGTTTCCACGACCAGACGATTTTGAAAAGC
>CAIOUK010000062.1 GCA_903861445.1 uncultured Verrucomicrobia subdivision 3 bacterium | reverse complement strand
TTCCGCACACAAACTAACCACAACTCAAAACAAACATTATGGCTAAAAAAGCTGTTAAATCCAAAGCAAGCAAACCCGCCAAAAAGGTCGTCGCGAAAAAGAAGGTTGCTAAAAAGAAGTAACGCCGCCGGTTATTGTCTCTCCTGAAAAAACAGGAGAGACAAACTTCTCCGGCCACTTCATCCCGCCGCGTTCGACGCCGCGCGGGATTCTTTTTCGCCGGTTATTATTTTCGCCATGAGACTCTCCCAAGCCCAAGTCTGGAAAAAAGACGGACAATTCATCCGCATCGTCCGGTTGGAACGGCTCGAAGTGGAATACAAATCCCACCCCAGCCTCACCAGCAAGGCCGGCACGAAGGTCGTCACCAGTAAAAAAGATTTTTGCCGCCTGCTCAAAGGTGCGCAGTTGCTGACCGCCGGTAAAAAATCGCCCGTCATCAATGAAGCTGACGTGGACGCCGTTGCGCAGTAAGCTGGCCGCTTGCAACGTCCGACTCCCAACCACTACGCCACGCTCGGTCTTGACCGCCGGTGCACGCTCGCACAAATCCGGGCCGCGTATCGCTCGCTCGCTAAGCAGCTTCATCCTGATGTCAACGGCGGTGCGCACGCTTCGCTGGCTCGCACGCAGGAACTGAATGCCGCCTACGAAATTTTAAGCGATCCCGATTTGCGCGCCGCCTACGACCGCGAACTGGACGCGCCAAAAAAATCTTCCGCGCCCGCGCGGGCGGCAAAAATCCAGCGCAACATTTCGCAGGATGTAAATTTGCCGCTCGAGGATTTTTTGCGCGGCACGAAACGCGAAGTTCGCGTTAATGATCCCGCCAATCCAAACGGCGTGGAAATTTACGAACTCGTTGTTCCGCCGGAAACTGCGCCGGGCACACGCTTCAAAATTCCGCGCGACGAAACCTTTGGCGGTTTTTTGGAATTGCGCGTGAAGGCGCAACCGAACTTTCGTTTTAAAGTGCGCGGTTCCGATTTGCGCTGTGATTTGAAAATTAAAGCCGAGCGTGCCACGCACGGCGGCACGGAAATGATTCACGGGCTGACCGGCGGGATGTTGCGCGTCCAAATTCCACGCCGCGTGGCGCGCGGAGAAATAATTCGCATCGCCAACGAAGGTTTGCCGAAAACACGCGGTGGCCGCGGTGATTTACTGGTTCGGGTGACTTATCGCGTCGAGGTTCGCGTGACGCGTGCGGGCAAATAAAAATCGCCTCGGTCATTTACAATCGGCTGACCACCGCGCACGATGCCCTGCCTGCCGGAGAAAATTCCATGCCGCAGGTGAGTCAACCGCAGAACCAAAATAAAAGTTATGGGCGACAAATCCCCGAAAGCTAACCAGAAGAAATCCGGCCAGAAAAACGCCAAAACCAACAGCGCCAACGCCAAGAAAAATGCGGCCGTGGCCGCCAAGTCTGCTGCTGCCAAGAAAAGGTAACCGCCGCTGGCTGCCGCCTCTCCGAGCAACTGGAATCGGAGGGGCGGTTTTTGTTCGCGATTTTACTTCCCGGCTTCGCCCGGATGTTCCTTGAAGAATTTCACAATCAGTGCCGGGGCGGACACCGGCACCACATGGCCGCCCGGATGAATAAAAGTCACGACCGGCGTGCCGGTTTTTGACGGATACAACGTGCAGTCCTCCGCCCACGATTTGCCCGTCGGGTCGCAACCATTGATTTTTCGCAGCGACTCCAGCATCAGCTTCTGCCAGGAAAATTTCACCAGCGGATCGTTCTCACCTGCGATGTGCAGAACCGGCTTCGGCGGCAACTGCAACGCGTATTTCGCCACGGCCGCACAGGGCGCGACGGCGGCGAACATCTCTCCGCGCGTCAGCCACAGCAGGTAAGTGAAGCCGCCGCCGTTGGAATGGCCTGTCGCGTAAATTCTTTTGGCATCCACGCGGTAATCCGTTTTCAACCGCGCCAGCACCGCGTCAAAGAATTTTAAGTCGCGGTCGCCATTGTTACCCGCCGCCGCCTGCCAGCCGTTGCGCGCACCCTGCGGATCGGTCAACTGCCCGACGGTCGGCAGTCCCTGCATATAAACCACGATGGCTTCGGGCCATTCGCGTTCGATGTGAAAACTGCGTTCCACCTGGCGGGCATTGCCGCCATGTCCGTGAAAAACAAAAACCACCGGTGTGGGATTTGTTTTTGCCGCCGCCGGCACATACACCAACGCCGTGCGTGCCACGCCAGCCACGGTAAAATCCACCGTTTGCAAATTTTCCGCCGCGTGCGCCAGCGGTGCGGCCAACAGCAGCGCCATCAAGATGCCGAGAAATTTGTTCATGTTCTTCCAGACGTGCCGCCGGCAAAAAATGTTACAACGCTTGAGTCGGTTCGTAAAAATGGGTTAAGCTCCCAGCTTATGAGCAAACCCGCCTGCCCGATGTGCGAGATGAACGACGTTTTGGAATTTCCCGACAAATGGGAATGCGTCACCTGCGGTCACGAATGGCCGCGTGAGGCCGCGCCGGAAGTGGCCGATGGCCCGCGCATCGTCAAGGATGCCCACGGCAATGTGTTGGCCGATGGCGACTGTGTTATCTTGATTAAGGATTTGAAACTGGGGGGGTCGCAGGTGCTCAAGGGTGGCTCGAAGTCCAAACCCATCCGCCTGGTGGATGGTGATCATGAAATTTCCTGCAAGGTGGACAACATCGCCGTCGGCCTGAAAGCCTGCTTCGTGAAGAAAGCTTGAGCGAAAACCGTCCTCTGCTCCGTGCGATTGCTGATACGGCCATTGATTTTATTGATTAAAATCAAAATGGCGGAAGGGGTGGGATTCGGACTCAGAAACCATGTATTTACAAGGGATATTAACGTATTTTACTGACATTTCAAGTAATGTCCGGAACTTTTTGTCAGCCGTTGGGTTATGTTTTACTGACAGTTCATTGACAGTGGAAAAGGTTCAAAAATACCAAAACCTTGGTCCTTCTGCCTTGTGAAGTTGTCCATCGTGAATTTTGAAGACCTCCGCATTCTGATTACCGCAATCAATTTCCCCTCTCTCACCGAAATTTTCGGTCAGCCTCTTTTATGGACAGGTCGTTGATGCTGGCGTAACGGAATTTCATGTAGCCGAGGTCGTCAAATTCCCAGTTCTCGTTGCCGTAAGCGCGAAACCACTGGCCGCTGTCGTCGTGAAATTCATATTCGAAACGCACAGCGATGCGGTTGCCGCCAAACGCCCATAATGTTTTCTTCAGCCGATAATCCAGCTCTCGAGTCCACTTGCGCCGGAGAAATTCCACAACCTGCGTTCGGCCATGGATGAAGTCCGTGCGATTGCGCCATTCGGTATCTTCGGTATAGGCAAGAGCAACTCGCTCCGGATCACGCGAATTCCAGGCGTCTTCAGCGGCTTGGACTTTCTGGCGTGCAGTTTCTTCGGTGAACGGTGGCAAGGGCGGACGGGGATTCATAATTTAATAACTGAAGAATTTATCCGGTCACGTTGACGCCAGCGATTTCAAAATCGCTGATTTCGACTGCACACCGCGCAACGTCGTTACCGGTTGGCCGTTCTTGAAAATGATCAGCGTGGGAATTGCAGTGATGCCGAAACGCGCGGTGAGTTCCGGCGCTTCATCAATGTTCAGCTTGGCGATGACCGCCTTGCCGTCCCGCTCGACGGCAAGTTCGTTCAGCACCGGCGCGATCATTTTACATGGTCCACACCATTCCGCCCAAAAATCCACAAGCACGGGCGATGTGCTGCCGGCAATGGTTGTTTCAAAGTTTTCGTTGTTCAATGTCAGTGTATTCATTTGGTCTTTCCGGGCGCCGCTTGTTTTAAGGAACGCCTCAATGATTGGATGCGGCGTGAATGGAAATTCTTACCTCGCAACAACAATTCTCCGGGACGCAACTTTCGCTACATCCCGAAAATCAATTTAAGCCTGCGCCATGCCGCCGTCCACGAGTAGTTCCGTGCCGGTGACGTAGGCGGCGTCCGACGATGCCAGATACGTGACTGCCTTGGCGATTTCCGACGCCTCGCCGAATCTCGCGAGCGGCACTTGCGCCAGAATCGCCCCGCCAAGTTCGTGCACTGCCGCCTCGGGCAAGCCCATCTTGCCGAAAATCGGCGTTGAAATCGGGCCGGGGCTGACGACGTTCACGCGGATTTTTTTCGGGGCGAGTTCGACGGCGAGCGTCTTGGCCAGGTTGATGAGCACAGCCTTCGTCATGGAATAAACGCTCGAACCGGGCATGCCGAAGTGCGACACCGTGGACGACGTGAAAATCACCGACGCGCCTTCGCTCAACAATGGCAACGCTTTTTGCGCGGTGAAGAAAGCGCCCTTCACGTTGATGGCGGTGTGTTCGAGGAAAAATTCCTCGGTGACTTCACCGAACGGCAGGAACTTGGCGATGCCCGCGTTGGCGAACAGCACGTCCACGCGCCCGTATTTTTCGCGGATGATTTTGAAAGCGGCATCAATTTCCGAGACCTTCGCCACATCGGCCACGAGGCCGAGCGTGTCGCCGCCGACTTCCTTGGCCGCCGCCGCGACGGCATCCGGCTTGCGCCCGATGATGATGACACGTGCGCCCTGCGCTTTGAATTCATGCGCCGTGGCGAGACCGATGCCGCTGTTGCCGCCCGTGATGACCGCGATTTTATTTTGGAGTTTCATATATATTTTCTAGTTAAGATGTTGTTTTGTTCCTGCCGATTATTCGGCATTTGAGGTTGGATGCGATGAGAACTGACAATCTTACCCTTTGTAACACCTTTTTTATGGGATAGCCGATTTGATCTGCTTCCGCAATTCCGGTAGCAACGTCGCGCGCGAACCACGGATTCTTTTTCAGCCAGATGTTATTGCGCGGGCCGAGATGCCAAGCCATTGCATACTGGCCAACGACCAGCGTGAGTTTTACGGCAGCAAGTTCGCTTAGTATTTTCTCGCGCCATGCGACGGCGCACTCAGGTCGCGGCGGCAGGTCGCCGGATTTACCCGTGCCCGGATAACAAAATCCCATCGGCAGAATCGCCACGCAGTTCGCGTCGAAAAAAGTTTCGCGAGTAAGACCGAGCCAGTCGCGCAGACGGTCGCCGCTGGCGTCGTCGAAGGGGATGCCGCTCGCGTGAACCTTGCTGCCCGGCGCTTGCCCAGCAATGAGGATGCGCGCGGTTCGGGAGATTTGGAAAATCGGACGCGGCCCGAGCGGTAAATTTTCTGCGCAAATCGTGCAAGCACGGATGTCCCGCTGCAATTTGGCGAATGCGGGGATAGACATCATATCAAATTCAACTCGCAAACTTGAAGCTGGCCGCGGGTGCAGCGGCAGAGCGATTCGCCAAAATATCGCATCTCACATTTTCGCGAAGAAACGCTGACTTCAGTGTAGCTCACGGTAGTTGCATCTTCGCGGTGCATACAGGTGGAAAACGGCCCAATTTCGGGCCCGTGCGAGCAATGCAACCTTCGCAGCCATTCAAGACTGCCGACTTTTTTTTGTTTCGTCGCTTCTTGAAAAACTTTACCGCGCGTTCGTTGGGCTTGGGGTTCATCAAAGCCTGATGAAATCCATTGCTGCAAACGCCACGGATGTTTTTTGGAAGACAGTGTTTTTAAATCCCATCGCCACTCGAAAATCCGATTCGTGTCTGGGAAAAAGCCAATGAGTCGAAATGGATTGATGTGCGCTAGCGGCAGTTGCTCCATTGCCCTAGACGCCGAAAGCGCCGTGCTCAAAGAGCCAATTGCTTTTACGACACCGCCTCGGCTGATCGACTTCGCCGTTAATCGTGAAGGGATTGAATACCAATTGATCAACGCGAAGGTGACGCCGCTGTCGTTCACCGAGATCCAAGTCCCGCCACTTGGTTCGGATGGTGCGAGCACGCGGCGGCCGTTAACCACACTTACAGCAGGTGACAGACCGGAGGTGCGAGTCAGTTTTTCATCGCGATTCATCGCGAGCGCGTAGCCGTGTTTGCGCGGTGAAAAAGTAACGGTGCACATGGTTCAATCAGTAGCAGGATAGCTTGCCGCGAGTGTCGAATAATTTCGCCACGCGCGCCAAAAATCGGAAATGGTCATCGGCGCACAGCCGCGGCGGCGGTTTTCTGCGCCGATAGCGAAGACCAGATTCCACTGTCGGAACAGCGTGCGATACGCGGACCACAAAGAATTCCGCGCGTCATAAATGCTGGTGGCTTCCGCCGCCGCGCCGTTCAATTCGATGATTTGGAAATTCTTGCCGGCGCGCAAATCTTCCTCGCTGGCAAATCGGATGTCATAGCGACCGATAAAGAAGCCGTTTATCTTCTGCGAAATCCCGTCAATGCGTTCTTCCAGCGCGGGAGTGTTCAGGTGCATCCCATCACGAAAAATACAACCCTGTGCGTGGTTGCCAGCTTGCACCAGTGCTTGTTTTTCGTTCGCCGCCAGCACATGGTTTTGTCGTGCGCCAAGGCGTTGCAGATATTTTTCGGCCATGAAGCGGGCGCGGTCATCGCGCCAGATGAGTTCAGCGAGGGTGGATTTTCCGTCGCCGGTGAGGACTGGGAAAATCTTTTCTGTGATGGCAAAAATATGCCCTCGCGATTCGCTGGGAAAACGATAGTAAAAAATTCCAACTTCATGCGGGCCTGCCGCAAAGCGCTGCACCAACAGTGGCGCACTGGTTTCCTTTAAGTAATCCTCGGCTTGCGATTCGTTGCGAATCAGCTTGATGCCCGCACCGCGCTGACCGAGATCCGGCTTGAGGATGAACGGATAGGAAATATTTCTGCGAGCACAGATTTCACGCAGAGAAATCAGTCGCGCTTGGGCGGAGTCGCCCGCGATCAATTCAGCTTCGGCGGTAAAGTCCGGAGTCGTGCGCATCAAGTCGTGCAGGGTTTCCATCTTGGATTCGCCCACCATGCCGCCGGAGAATATGCCGGGATTGGAAACCGTCGGCAGCATCGTGCCGCGATATTTGACCACGAGCCACAGGTAATGAATCGCTACCGGTGGATAAAAAAGCCACATGGGCCAGAATTCCCAACGCGTCCAGCGCACGAGCCGAGTGGTGAATTTGCGCCAGTCCACACTTTGTAATGCGCCGCGGATTATTTGAAACGTAACAATCAGTAGAATTCCGGCACCGATGAGCCAGAGACTTCCGGATTTGTAGTGACCCTGCCATCCGGAAATTTGTGAGCCGAAAGTTTTCGTCAGGAAAAGAATGACGAAGGTCCAGACAAACGCCGCAGCTCCGGTGATAACCAAGAACCGCGCCATAGGCACGCGCAAAAAGCCGGCGGCGAGATACGTGGGGAGCCTTGCGCCCGGAACCGCTCGACTGAAAATCAATATCAGCGCCCCGCGCTCATGGAACCAGTTTTCGCTGCGGCTAACTTTGGCTGTGTGCTTCTTCAAGGTAGATTTTTCAAACCAGTTGCGTCCGGCAAAACGTGCCAGTGCGTAAAGGCCGGCATCGCCCAGCCAGATGCCAAGGAAGCATGAAACGAACGCGGCCAGCCAGGATATTTGTCCAGCCGCCAGCAGGAGCCCCGCGCCAATGGCGGCGGCATCTTCTAATACAAAGGTGGCGAAAAAGAATCCAGCAGCTTTCCACCATGGTAGCCATTCCGCCACCGCGCCGGGAGACATGGGCATGGTTTCAATCATGGCGCTTAAGCCGCACTGACAGTTTCCGCCTGATGCTTGAGCGTGGAGGGCGCGACGCCAAAACCGGCAGGCAGTTTTACGTCCATGATTCCCGCCATCACGCCGATGAGCGCGTAATGATGCACGGCGTGCGCCACGGCATACATGACTTCACGTCCGACTGTGGAAAGTGAAACTTGCGAGCCGCTCGTGGAGTAACTGGTCTTGCAGGTCACAATTAAGTTCCGGGCGAGAAAATCTGGATTCACTTTTTCAAAGCGTCCCCGCAGTTCGCGGGTCGAATTCAGAGCAGCGAACCGGTCGTTCTCAACCAACGTTCCGCGTTCACGATGGTCGTAGTTCAAGTCGCCAGCGGCGGACGCTTCGAGCAACGTGCTGAAATGATCAAGACAGTGACGGTAGTGCCCGCCGATGGAGGCGTTGAAGGCGACAGGGACTTTATGGGTATAGGTTTCATCCGAAATCTCGGTGAGAAGCGTTTCGCCTTGCCGCAGCGTTTCAATGACCGACTGAATCAGTTCGCGGTTAGAGTTCATGGTTTTTATGGAGAGAAATATTTGGCGAGGAAAGGAAATTGCCGGCGATGAATCACCAGCGTGATAAGCGAACAAACCGCTACGGTGATAGCGAGCGCGAAGAGCAGACCGCCGTCGTCCTGAACCACGATACCAAGTATGGTCAGGTGTGACATGATTGCGCCGCCCATCACGCCGAGCGCCAGCACCGCGCCTAGCCAGCAATGGCAGGAGGACAGCAGCAGAATCGCCGCGACCAGTTCCACGACGCCGGAACCGTAGCGTCCCCACGGTTCCAGTCCAACTTTAGTGAAGATGTAAACGGATTCCGGTGCGCCGGTGAATTTGAAAAAAAGCGTTTGCAACAGAATGATGGCAGCGGTCAGGCGCACAATCCAACTGGCAATCTTCTGGGTTTTGGTCAACGAGCTCATAAATGTCCTAAGTTGGTCGGGCTAGATGGCGCGTCCTTACAATTATTTCCCCTTTTTATCCAAGAGACCCGTCCAATTGGCATCGGCCTTGGCAAGATTACCCTTGGTGTCTTTGTTAAAATCATCGCGCACGCCTTTGCTGTATTGGAGCAACAGCTTCCCATCCACGATTTGGAACGCGTCCACATCTATCTCGACGAGCTTGTTGCGGGAAACGCCGTAAGCGCAGTAACCGCCGAATTCGGGTGTGTATTTCGCAGGGTTGGCCTTGAACAAATCCTTGTGTTCTTTGGAGGCAAAAAAATAGATCGCACCATCGTGTTTCACCAAAAACTTTTGGTCGCCCTTCACCGGCTTGTTGTCCGTGAAGAAGGCCACGGGATCATAGCCTTGGATGGCCACGCCCGTTTTGTCGAGATTGAGGAGGGTTTTGGATGTGGTTTGGGCAAACAGCGGCAAGGCCAGCGTTGCGACGACGAGTGAGAGAATTAGTTTCTTCATGCACGTTCGTCGTCGTCACCGACGAATCCTTACAATCAATTTTTACCAGGAGGAATCAGCCAGCCGCCGGCGGCCTGAACTGGCTGAAGTTCATCCGCGAGCGTGACCCAAACCGCGAGCGCACGAGTAGTTCCCGCATCTGATTTTGGCGGGCTGATGATAAATCGGCCTTTCGCTACGCCATTGCTCGTGGTCATACCAATCTGCACTAGATTGACCACGGCGAAATCATGTCGCAGATCGCGTCCGCGATTTTCGCCTGCCTTCACGGCGGAGATAATTCCGCCAGCGAGTAGCGCCGCGTGGATCTCATAGCGTGCCGCCGAATTTTTCTCTGGCACAAACGTCACCTGCCAGCGGTTCGTGCCCGAGGAAGCAACAGTCAGGATGCCGACTTTTTCGCCATCGGACTTCGGGCCATTTTTGCCGGCAAACCAATTACGCCATTCCTTGCCGTTGAGAACGTATTCCGGCGTGTAGATATTTTCCGCGCGCCAAAGTTGCGCGTAGCTGCGCTGGCGTTCGGAAAATTCCGCGTCCGACCACGCATCTTTCCAGCCTAGGGAATTCCAATAGTCCACATGAAACGCGACTGGCACGAAATCCTTCCACAGGCGTGGCGAATCTTTCAGGCCCGACAACCACGCTTCGGCGGGCGGACAACTGCTACAACCTTCCGAAGTGTAAAGCTCCAGCAGTGCCGTGCGTTCCGGCGCGCTTTGGAATTGGAGGAGATTGGTTTGTGCGGTTGCCGGAAGAATTGCCAGCACTGATCCGGCAAGAATTTTCCCGAGCGTTACAAATGCCATAAAATGCAATTTGATTGTTAACCGAATTATTTAACGACCACCATCGCCGCGAACCTTATGGAGCTAGCAAAGCCTTAACCTCTTTTTCGATTGTGTTGGGTGGCGTAAAACCCAAATGTTGCTTCACGATGTTGCCGTTGCGGTCAATGATGAAGGTCGTCGGTAGCCCATCAATGCCGCCGAAGCTATCCACAATTTTATTATCCGCGATCATGACGGGATAATTGATGTCATTTTTCTCAGCGAACAGCTTCACGGTTTTCAAGCTTGCCTGATCCACAGAAACCCCAATGACCGCAAGTCCTCGAGCCGCGTATTTTTTCTGCAAAGCAATGAAGTCCGGAATTTCGGCGCGGCAAGGAGGACACCAGGTCGCCCAAAAATCGAGCACCACCACCTTGCCTTTGAAGTCGGTCGAGCGAATGGTTTTGCCTTCTAAATCAGCAAGCTCCCAACTTGGCGCGAGTTTGGTGCTTTCAACTTGATTGGTCTCGCCTGCGAGCGAAACGCTTGAATTAAATAAAAACGTGGTGAGTGAAACCAACGCGATTGATATAGCCGTGTAAACGGTTTGTAGTTTTTTCATACCAGTTTGTCGGTTTGAAACCATAAACCTTACAAGGCGTCGAATATCTGTAAGGAATCGGTGACCACCACGACGCATGAGTATGAAAACAATTCTATATGGACTGTGCGGCGTAGTGGTTCTAACGCTGGCACTGGCCGGCTGCCGTCCCGGTGGAAATGCCAGCACCCAACTAACCCCAACCGATTTTACTATGAATAATTTCAAACCCATCCCGCCCGCCGAACGCAAACAGAAGATGACCGACCTGCAATATCGCGTCACGCAAGAAGCCGCCACTGAGCCGGCGTTTGCCAATGAATATTGGGATAATCACGCGCCGGGGATTTATGTGGATGTCGTGTCGGGTAAACCGTTGTTCAGTTCACTCGACAAATTTGATTCCGGCTGTGGCTGGCCGAGTTTCACCAAGCCGGTGGATGAAAAGGATATTGTCGCGAAGACTGACACGTCCTTTGGTATGGAACGAACCGAAGTGCGTTCGGCGGATGCCAATTCGCATTTGGGTCACGTTTTTAACGACGGTCCCGGGCCGACGCACCAGCGGTATTGCATCAATTCTGCTTCGCTGAAATTTATTCCGTTGGCGCAAATGGCCGCTGCCGGTTACGGCGACCAGCTTGCACCTTTTGTGAAAGCTGGCCTGATCAAACCGTTGCCTAAAACCGAGACTGCGATTTTTTCCGGCGGCTGCTTCTGGGGGATGCAAAACATTCTCCGCGAAATTCCCGGCGTCATCAAAACTACGGTCGGCTATACTGGAGGCACGGCGCCGAACCCGACCTATGAAATGGTTTGTTCGCATACCACCGGCCACGCAGAAGCGGTGGAGATCGTTTTTGATCCAACCAAGCTGAGTTACGAACAATTGCTCGGCTACTTTTTCCGCATGCATGATCCCACTACGCGCGACCGGCAGGAGAATGACGTAGGCTCACAGTATCGTTCGGGAATTTTTCACACCAGCGACGAGCAGAAACAAATCGCCGAGCGGGTCAAGGCCCAGGTGGACAAATCCGGCAAGTGGAGAAGCCCCATCGTCACGGAAATTACCAAGGCAACCGTGTTCTATCCGGCAGAAGAGTATCATCAGGATTACTTGCAGAAAAATCCCAGCGGCTACAACTGCCATTACCTGCGGAATTGAATCGTATACGTTTACAACCTGCCGCGCCCGAACTGGCACTGCCGAGCTTATTTTTGTTCAGCGGGCGGGCTGGTTTTAATTTGAAATTTAATTGCGGGGAATATTTTTTCCAACGCGGCCATGCCAAAAGCCGGCGGCGGCCAGCACCAGCGCACTACCGCCGGCGAATGCCATCAGGAACGGCGAGGGCAACCAGAACCAAGCCGCGATGGCCGCGCCGCCGGAAAATACCGCTGACAAATAGCAATAGACCGCACTGGCACGCGCATTCTGCGCGCTGCGATCAAGCAGCAGTTGCACGGAAGTCCTTAATTGCCCGGCTTCTTCCGCGCAGACGGACGAGCAGGTTAGCGGTCCAGTTGAGGAACTCGGCGTGCATTCCCGGCAAAGCGCGCGACCACAACCCATGCATACGCCGATAGCTTCTTCTGTATTATGCCGATGACATTTCATTTGATGCGAAGAATGGTTGCTCCCGGGGCGATTTGTTCCGCTGACAATTGTAATCATACGTCGGTTTAGTCGCGCGATCAGACGAATCCTTACAAAAAATTACCGCCCCTGCAAAAATTGCAACGAGGTTTGCTTTTTTTGCACAAATCGCCAGTATTTTCCAATGGACAAGGATTCAATTTCGCCCCAGTCGGCGAATAGCACACCGGCCACACCCGGACTTTCCGACCCGGAACGCTGGGTGGAATTGCATGGTGATTACCTTTTCAAATACGCGCTGATCCGCCTGCGCGATCCAGCCAAAGCGGAAGATGCGGTGCAGGAAACGTTTCTGGCCGCGCTCAAGGGCGGAAAATCATTTCAAGGCAAATCAGCGGAAAAGAGCTGGCTCGTGGGTGTCCTCAAAAACAAGATTTACGACCATTACCGCAAGTCCAGCCGGGAGACCTCATTTACGGATTTGGAATTCTATTCCGACGAGGAGAGCGACCGCTTTATCCCTGACGGCTTGTTCAAAGATGGGTGGATTCATGAACTCGGTCCGCTGGAATGGAAGAACGATGAAAGCACCCTTGACCGTGAAGATTTTTGGAAAACTTTTCATGATTGCTCCGGCAAATTGCCGAAAAATGTGGCTGCCGTTTTCAACCTGCGCGAGGTGGATGGCGTAGAAAGTAAGGAAATCTGCAGCCTGCTGGATATTTCCGAGAGCAATCTCTGGGTCATGCTACACCGCGCTCGTATGGCGCTGCGCCGCTGCCTAGAAACCAACTGGTTTGGCAAAGACAAGGAAGCAGAATGAAAATTGTCACCTTGCTTAAAGAGCGCGGCGCGGTCTGGGTCTGGCACCACACGCCGCATTGCACCGAAATCACCCGACTGGCATCTCAATCCTTCGAGCAACCATTGTCATTTCGCACGCGACTGAAAATGCGCCTACATTTTCTTATCTGCGTCTGGTGTAAGCGTTACCACCACCAATTAATATTTCTGCACCACGCCGGCGCCCATGCCGACCACCAAGATAAAGCATTGCCTGGTCGTGGATTGTCGCCGGGAGCCCGCCAACGTATCGTTCAACGTTTAAAAACTAATGATAATTCACTGTAAGGAATTCCTCGTTCACACGACGAATTCATATCGCATGACTGCAATCGTGTCAGGATGCGACAGCATTTTTACGATTTGGTCATAAATTACTCGGCAAATTGTAATGTATCGGCTCGCTAACATGGCTCGAAGGCTCGTCAGTGGCTTGGCGGAATTATCGCCAAGCTGCAAGACGGCGGCACGCCTGTTATCTGAGGCGCTCGACCACAAGTTGACCTGGCGGCAGCAGTTGGGGCTGCATATTCATCTCGTGCTTTGTAAATGGTGTAGCCGTTACGGGAAACAAATCGCTTTTGTCCACCATGCGGCTCATTCTCATTCGGACCAAGTGACCACGTCCGTTCCCCAGCAGCTTTCAAGCGCGGCAAAACAACGGATTAAGGAGCAACTACATTCAGCGATTAAGGAGAGTTGACTCGGCCAATTGAAATTTCACTGGCCAGCTTTAAGAATTTTCATCAACGCCTCATATTCCTCGCGGCATTCCGGGCAGAGCGCGAGATGCTGCTCTACGCTGGCGATGATTTCACCCACCGGCTTGTTGGCGAGCTGACATTCGGCAAATTCACTGACGTGCTGTAAGCATTCGCCGCAATTGAACTCACGGTCGCGCGTCAGGCTGAGCATCTTCACGATGCTGCCAACCTGTTCGCTCGTCAGCCGTTTGTCTTCCGGTTTCATAAATTAAAAAGCATTTTGGATGTCCGCGCCGGTGATACCGGCTTCGAGCAATCGCTGCTTCAACGCGCGCCGGGCATCGTGCAACATTTTGTAAGCCGCACTGCGACTCGTGCCAAGCAGCTCGACAATCTGGTCGAACGGCATCTCGCGAAGCTCGCCCATGATCGCTGCGCGCTGCTTCGGCGTTAAATCATTTTCAATCGCACTGCGCAGCACCTTGACCAAGTGCGTGCGGTCTTCGTCCGCGCCGAAGGCGTCGTCGGCAATCATCGTGGGCTCAGTGATGCGCTCGCCGTCGGCCATCAGCGCGTCGAGCGAAACATCCTGCCATCGCTTGCGCCTCAATTCCGTGAACGCCACATTCAGCGCGATCGCCTGCGCCCACGTCGTAAATTTACTGCGACCTTGAAACTGATCCAACCGGTCCAGCACACGCAACAAGCTTTCCTGCGCAAAATCCTCCAGATGCGCCTCGCTCACATCACTGCGCCCGTTCAAAGCGACGCGCAAACCGGCGTGCAACAGACCGCGCAGTTCACTCACGGCAGCGGCTTGATCCGCGCTGTCCGAGGCGCGCAACGCAGCGGGCCAGTTGATTTCGTTTTCTGTCACGACCTGCACACTAACGAAACTCAACTGACCCGCCAAGAACCCAATGCGCGAAACCCTGCAATTTGGATGCGGTGGTGTGATAATTTCTTACTCGACCACCATTGACGAAATTACTTGCCATGCTTGGCGACGAGGCTGGGCCAGTTTTTGTCTGCCTTGGCGACATTGGCGTCGAAGTCGGCGTTGAATTTTTTCAGGATGGCCTTGTTCAAGTTGAGATACAACTTGCCATTGCGGATTTGCCAGGTGCTGATGTCCACTGGGAACAGCGCGCCGACCGAGACGCCGAAGGCGCAGTAGCCACCGCATTGCGGAACGTATTTTTCCGGCGCAGCTTCAAACAATTCCTTGTGTTCTTTACTGGCGAAAATATACGTCGCGCCCTGATAGGTTGCGGTTACGAATGGATCGCCATTGACGGCCTTATTATCGGTGAAGAAGGCCACGGTGTCGTAGCCGCCAACGGCGATGTTGCTCGCACCGGAGACATTGACAAGGTCAGCCGCGTGCGCGGAGACGACCAAAGCAGCAGTGGTGAGGGTTAGGGCGATGAGGTTTTTGATGTTTTTCATATTGCGATTTTTTTAATGATTGTGTTGTTATTGTTCGCCGTTATTCCGGCTTACCAATCAGATGCGGTGTAGAAGTGGATTCTTACCTCTTATGAAAAACAACCCAAACACTGGAAGGTTCAGCGTGCGCTCACCGAATCCAGTCGCTTAGTCATTTAAGGCGCGGAAAATTGTGAATACGCCGGATGTTAGCGAGCGGTCAAAACCGGCCAGTCGAGAGCGAATGAAAACCAGCCACTTTGAGGAACGCATTGCGTTGCGTGCGACAGATGTTGCACAAAGACGCGATGAATCAACTCAACGTGAGCTTACAACATTCAATAACGA
>CAIOUK010000061.1 GCA_903861445.1 uncultured Verrucomicrobia subdivision 3 bacterium | reverse complement strand
CGTCGCCGCCAAGGAAATCGCCGAGCGCATGGCCACGGAGATCCGCGAGTTCAACGAATTTCAGGTCAAGCTCAACGACACCGAAAAAGGTGCGCTCCGACTGGAAGTGGAAAAACTACGCCGCACCGAGGGCGAATGGCTGCAAGTCGTCGCGCGCATCCTCGACCACATTTTCGCACTGCACAACGCCGCCGCCCGCTCCGGCCAGCCGGAACTCGCCGAGCAGATTGGCCAGTTCCAGAATGCCTGCCGCGATTCCGCGCGTCGCGTCGGCCTGACGCCATTTGCCGCTGCGTCGGATGAAAAATTCGACGCGCAGAAACATCGGGTGCACGGCGTGGAAAATCCGCCCGCTGACGCCATCGTTGCCGAGACGCTCGCGCCGGGCTTGTCTTTTCAAGGCCGGCTCATCCGGCCCGCGCTGGTGCGACTGCAGGAAATTACCGCTGCGCCAACGGCCGAAATCGCCGCCGAAAAGCCAGCAACTGCTGATGTTGCCGAAGACCAGCTCGCGCTCGGAGCCGAGTAATTTCCGGCGCTGACCATGAAGCTGCTCGGCTATTTTCTGTGCTACGGGTTGAGCCTGCTGCCCGCGCTGCTTCAGGCGGAAGCTCCCGCCAAGCCTAACATCCTGTTCATCTTGGTGGACGATTACGGCATCAAGGATGTGGGCGTCGAGGGCAGTTCGTTTTACGAAACGCCGAATATTGACGCGCTCGCCCGCAGCGGAATGCGGTTCACCCAAGGTTATGCGGCGTGCTGTGTTTGCAGTCCTTCGCGCGCGAGCATCTTGCTCGGCCAATACCCGACACGGCATGGCATCACGGATTATATCGGTGCCCCGGTGGGCAAAGCCTTCGCCCAACAGCATCACACCAAATTGCTGGTGCCCGATTACGTCCGCAACTTGCCGGCGGCGGACACCACGCTGGCCGAGGCGCTCAAGGCGGCGGGCTACACGACTTTTTTTGCCGGCAAATGGCATCTCGGCAGCAAAGGCGCGTGGCCGGAGGATCGTGGATTTGACATCAACAAAGGCGGTTGGGATGCCGGTAGTCCGGTGGGAGGCTACTATGCGCCTTGGAAAAATCCGAATCTTCCCAGCGGCCCGCGCGGTCAATCGCTAACGCAACGCCTCGCCGATGAAACCATTGCCTTCATTGAACAAAACACCAACCGGCCGTTTCTCGCCTACCTCGCGTTTTACGCCGTGCATGGCCCGATTGAAACCACTCATCCGCTGTGGCAAAAATATCGCGCGAAGGCGTCCGCCCAGCCGAAGCCAGCGGAACGTTTCGTCATCGACCGCACCTTGCCCGTCCGCATCGTGCAGGACAATCCCATCTACGCCGGACTCATTGACGAAATGGACAACGCCACCGGTCGCGTCCTGAAAAAACTGGATGAACTGGGTCTGGCCAGCAACACCATCGTCGTGCTGACCGGCGACAACGGCGGCGTGGTTTCCGGCGATAGTTTCAGTTCCTCGCAACTGCCGTATCGCGGCGGCAAAGGCCGCCAGTGGGAAGGCGGCACGCGCGTGCCGTTTTACATTCGCGCACCCGGCGTCACCAAACTCGGCAGCACCAGCGCTACACCGGTGAGCGGCATTGATTTTTTCCCGACGCTGCTACAACTGGCCGGTGTGACCAATCCGCCGAAGCAGACCGTTGACGGCGTGAGCCTCGTGCCGCTGCTGGCCGGCGGCCAGATCGCACCACGCCCGCTGTTCTGGCATTATCCGCATTACGGCAATCAAGGCGGCGAACCGTCATCCATCATCCGTTCGGGCGATTGGAAGCTCATTCATTATTGGGAAGACGGGCACAACGAACTTTACAACTTGGCCACCGACATCGGCGAACAGCAGGACGTGGCGACAAAAGAAATTGAACGCACCGCGCAACTGTGGACGGAATTGCAGGCTTGGTTGAAAGAAACCGGAGCCAAAATTCCGCAGCCAAACCCGAATTACAACCCAGCTTGGACGGAACAGAAACGACAGGCGGCGCTTTCCCTGAAAACCAAGCTGGAAAAAGAACACGCCAATTTTCTCAATCCAACTTGGCAGCCAGATCCCACCTGGTGGAAAAGCCAGACCACCACGGACTGAAGAATTGAGCGGTCAGACACGATGGTGATGCCGAGTCGCGGAGCGACACTGGAAATTAGCCAGACACGGAGTGTCTGGTGGCCGAAAAAATAATTCGTCCCGCAAGGGACGACGGAAGACGTCACCACAAATATTTATCATCGTATTCCACCCGATGTTTTTGCAGAAAAACCACATATTCCTCCTGAAAGGTTTTGATCCGGTGATGTTCGGCTTGGTTTGCAATGTATTCCTTGACCGTGTCGCAATTGGAAACGCTCACGGTGAACGCGCCATAACCCGGCTGCCACGCGAAATTCTTCACGCCGATGGTTTCGTGAATCCAGCGCGACGAGGTTTGTTTGATGTCCTGCACAAACGGCGCAAGCGAATGCGTCGCGCGCAAACCAACCAACAAATGAACGTGATCCGCCGTGCCGCCGATGGCTTCGGGAATTCCATCCGCCGCGCGCACCAAGCCACCGAGATACTCATGCAAACGATTCCGCCATTCGTCTGCGATGAACGGATGCCGGTCTTTCGTGCTGAACACGATGTGAAAATGCAGGCTTAAATGCGTGGAGGGCATGGGCAATCGTGTCGCCGAGCAAAACAAATACAGCCAACAAAATGGCGTGTTTGCGTCGCGAAGCGACGATGGAAATTAGCCAGACACGCAGTATCTGGTCAACACCGAACAAATCAGTCCGTCCTGAAGGGACGACGGAATTATTTTTTTGATACGGATTGCGCCGATTCCACCGTCCTTTCAGGACGGTTTTAATTTTACCACCACACCAGACACTCCGTGTCTGGTCAACGTCACGCAGATTTTTGTCCCGGCGGGACGATGGAAATGATTGTGATTTGATGTGGTTTCCGTCGGTTCCGCCGTCCTTTCAGGACGGATTTCATTTTTCCAGCATACCAGACACTCCGTGTCTGGCTAATTTCCGGTTGTGCCTTCGGCACGAACGCCGCGCGCCGGGGGCACCGGGACGGGCTGCGGCCGGGGTGTTTTTTTCTTGATAAAATTCTTCGCGGGCGCAAAGTCAAAAGTGCAAACTATGAATAATCCATTTTGCTATAGTCCTCGCTTGATCAATGCCGCACTCGCCTGTTTGTTTTTGCTATTTTGCCTCGGCCAATCTGGTTGTGATAGTAAGCCAACGGTTGAAACTCCAGCCGAACAGCCGACGCACGATGCCGCTGGTTACCTGATTCAGCCAGCAGAAGATTTTCTGGTTAGAGGCGAAAGCCCAGGATGGAAAAATCTTTTCATTCAAATCAAAGTGGATGGAAACGAAGCTAGGCCATTTATTCTACAAATCGCAGACTCAAGCTTGCCTCATGACTGCTGGACACCTGCACCCGCTCCTAAAAAAGATAAAGAATTTGTTTCTCATGACATATTGCCCATGGTCGAAGACTCATCTGACCGACCTTTGGGGAGCGTTTCCTTAAATACAGACGAAATCACTATGGTCACCAATGCTATCCAAAAATATTTTGAGTGGTCAAACACAGCAGCAAAAGAAAACCTAACTGTTGAGGAAAAGCAAATTTTGAACCTAACAAATCAGCATTTCGTTATTACATTTAGTAGACCCAAGGAGTCATCGAACTCTTTTATCAATTTCTATATGCCAAATGCGCCATGGCTTTCTGTCAAGTCGTTGCCTTCGATTAGCTCTATCACATTAGATGGAGTAGGAGTGAAACGTTTGTCGTCAGTTATTACCAATCTCCCAAGTCGCAGAGAAAAATTTATCACATTTAGAGACGAGCAAGATAAAATTGTCCGTCAACGCAAAGAAGCCGAACAAAATGACAAAGTGCGCGCCGACCAACTGCTTCACTAAATCTTGAATTGCTTGACTGCCTCGACGCAACGACCGCAAATGGTCGGATGTTCGGTGTTCTGGCCAATGTCTGTTTCAAAATGCCAGCAGCGTTCACACTTCTGACCGTCAGCTTTTGTGACGGAAACTTGATCGGACACCCCTGCTTCTCCTTTGATTTCCAGCTGGGACACGTTTGCCAGTTCTCGCAATGAATCAACGTCTGTTTTTAAAGTAATCAAAGCCGCACTTGCTCCGGTTAGAATAACTTTTGCGTCCAAAGCTTTGCCAATGCTCTTTGATTGGCGTGCTTTTTCAAGTTCTGGCAGTGCCAGTTCTCGCAATTCCAATAAAACCCGCCAGCTAATTTGTTCTCCGTCAGGCAAAGAAAATTTCGTCAGCTTGAATTCGCTTTCATGCACCGAGCCGGTCGGTTTGCCGGG
>CAIOUK010000060.1 GCA_903861445.1 uncultured Verrucomicrobia subdivision 3 bacterium | reverse complement strand
CGGCGACCCGCACCAGCGGTGACAGCCTGACGGCCGGCAACAGCGCGCCGTTCACCGTGCTGCCCAGTTCCGGCAAGAGCATTCTGACGTTCAGCATTTTGGGCTATGCGGGAACGATTGTGGGCACGAACGTCACCGTCACGCTGCCGCCTTACACGGTCGTGACGAACCTGACGCCGACCTACACGCTTTCGAGCTATGCCACGGGGTCACCGGCGAGCGGGGTGGCGCGGAATTTTGCGACGAATCAGAATTATACCATCACGGCGCAAGATGGGTCGCAGCAGATTTATCTGGCCGCAGTGACGGTGATGACGGCCAATGCCTTTAACTGGACCAACACGGTTTCCGGCAACTGGAGTGGGGCGGTCAACTGGACGAATAATTTCAGTTGGCCCGGTGCGCCGACCAATACGGGTGATGCCACTTACGCGCTTAACTTTAACCAGGCCGGCACTTACACGGTGTCCAATGACTTGAACAACGGGTTTGTATTGAACCAGCTGAATTTTGGTGGCCCGACTCTGACGCTGTCGGGCAACAGCCTGGCCTTCACCAACAACAGCACCGCCCTGCCGCAGATCAATCAGAACAGCGCGTCCGGGATCACCATCAGCAACAATCTCGCCCTGGCCACGAACATCACTCTGGGTGGATCCGGCAGCGGAACGGTGACGCTCAACGGAATGATTTCAGGCACCGGTAGCCTGGCCAAGAACAGCACCGGCAACTTAAACGTGAACTACGGAACCAATACTTACAGCGGTGGCACCATCGTCAACGCTGGTAGCCTCTCCTTGGCTACCTCACCCAATAATATGCTGGGGACTGGGTCAATAACTATGAACAGCGGGACCACCTTCAATCCGAACGCAAACAACATTACAAATGCCATAGTGCTGAACAGCGCGACAATGGCGAACGGTAACAGTTTCTCGGCCAACTTGAATGGTCCCATCACGTTGATCGGCTCCAACATTATTAATATAACCGGCAATATGAGCATCGGGGGCAATATGAGCGGGTCGGGGGGACTCACCAAAACTGGCACTGGCAGCCAGCCGCTGAATATCTACGGTGCGAGTAGCTTTACTGGCCCGGTGGCGGTGAATGCCGGTTCCATCACCATTAGCTCGCTCAATAGCGTCAGCGGCGGAAAGCCCACGAGCAATCTGGGCGCGCCTACGAATGCGGCGGGTGGCACGATTTCCTTCGGCGTGAACGTGACCACAACGACCGGCATTCTTTACTACACTGGCCCCGGCGAGACCACGGATCGTATCATTCAACTGTCCGGCACAACAAACGGCGCGACGATTGCCCAGCAAGGCACGCCGGCCGGTTTGCCGGTGACCCAAACCGGCCAAAGCGGCTTGCTGAAATTCACCAGTGACGTTTCAGTTCCCGGCGTTGCCGGTCAGGACAATCGCAAGACACTGACATTGACCAGCGTGGAAAGCACCGTATACACCAACGCCGGATATATTTTGGGTCAGGGCGAAATCGCCGGCAGCATTAGTGATAGCGTGTTGGGCAATAGCGGACAAAAGGCGACGAGTGTGACCAAATCTGGCTACGGCATCTGGACACTTTCCAGCTCGAACAGCTACAGCGGCACCACCACCATTCAGATGGGGAAACTGATTTGCACGCGCGCGGTTGCGCTCGGCAGCGGGCCATTGGTCATCACCGATTCGGATGTGGTCTCCAAACTGGAACTGGACTTCGCGGGCTTGCGGTCGGTGGCTTCACTGACCATCAACGGCGTGGCGCAGCCGAATGGGATTTACGGTTCGTCCAGTTCCTTTGCGACGACCAAGGACGACTTGCATTTTGTCGGGCCGGGTGCGGTGGTGGTGGGTTCGCTGGCGACGGCCACGACGAACACGCTTGCGTTGACCGGCGGAAGCAATCCCTCCGTCGGCGGAGCGGCCCTGACGTTCACCGCCAGCGTGACCGGCGGCAATGCGCCGAGCGGCAGCGTGGTGTTTTATGACGGCTTGACGGTTCTCGGCACGAATGCCCTGAACGGTTCCGCACTGGCGAGTTTCAGCACGAGCCTGCTGACTGGCGGCACACACTCAATCACGGCGTTTTATCCGGGCAACCCCAGCAACGCACCGAGCGCCTCGGCGACTTTGAGCCAGACGGTGAATGATTCGCGTCCGGCGACATCCACCGCGTTGGCGCTCACGGCGGGCAGCAATCCTTCGAGCCTCGGTGCGCCGGTGACTTACACGGCGACGGTGACGGGCGCGACGCCCACAGGCACGGTGAATTTTTACAATGGCTCGAACGTAGTCGGCGCGGTGGCGTTGAGCGGTTCAACGGCCAGCTTGACGGTCAACAATTTGCCCAGCGGCTGGAATGGGATTTCGGCGACTTATCTGGGCGATGCGAACAACGCGCCGAGCACGAGCGCGGTGACGTGGCAGACGGTCAAGCCGGCGGCGGGTAACGGCAAGCTCAAGGTGTTCATTTTGGCCGGCCAGTCGAATATGCAGGGCAAGGGTCAGGTGGAGCAAGGCCGTGACCCGAACAACACCTCCGTCTTAACCTTGGTGGGCGGCTTGGGCACGTTGCGGAATATGCTTAACAACAATCCGAACCAGTATGGTTACTTGGTGGACACGAATGCGTATGCCAATGTCACCAATGTTGCCGCCGTGCCGGACCACACCACGACGCCCGGCTGGCGGACGCTGACGAACGTATGGGTTTCGTATTTCTCCTCCGTAAGCACAATTTCCTCCACGAACGAGGCGCGCAAAGGGTATCTGGATGCAGATTTTGGCAACAGCGCCAATAATGCGATGATCGGGCCGGAATACGGTTTTGGTCTCGTGATGGGCAGCCAGTTGGCTGACCCGGTGTTGATTATCAAGACGGCTTGGGGCGGCAACAGTTTGATTTGGGATTTCCGTCCGCCCAGTTCGGGCACTACTACCGAGACAAATAATACTGGTGCGCCGATGCGAAGCGCCTACAGCAACATGGTCGCCAACGTGCACACCATCCTGAATAACTTGACCAATGAATTCAGCACCAACTTCAGCTACAATGTTACGAATGGTTACGAGATTGTCGGCTTCGGCTGGCACCAAGGCTGGAACGACATTGGCAAGCCGGAATCGGACTATGAAACCAACTTGGTGAACTTGATCCATGATCTGCGCGCCGAGTTTGGCGTGCCGAACCTGCCGTTTGCCATTGACACCACCGGCATGGCCAGCGCCAGTGGCAACCAATTGTTGATTTGTGCGGCGCAGGCGGCGGTGGCCAACCCGGTATTGCATCCCGAACTGGCAGGCACGGTTATTACGGTGGATACCCGGCAGTTTGACTATGGCCAGATGCTGGGCAGCAACCCGGAAGGCTATCACTGGTGGCACAACGCCCAGAGCTATTTCCAAATCGGCCAATCCATGGGGTTGGCGATGATGAAATTGTTGTCGGCGCAAGCGTCGGTTTCCAACGCTCCCGCCAGCAGCGTGACCACCAATTCAGCGGCGTTGAATGCCAGTGTGGTCTGGCCGTTCTCGCCGGCCAATGGTGTGGTTTATTGGGATACGGTGGATCACGGCACCAATGCCGGCGCGTGGCCAAACAGCGCGTTGGTGAACGCCTGGACCAATTCCATCGCGACCAACCAGTATGGTGTCGCTGGTGATTATGTGTTGGCGGGCGGCTCGTTGGTTACCTTGGCGACGACTAATTTGAGTTTCCCGGCCACTGGCTTGACCGCCAACACCACCTATTATTTCACCTACGCGGGGACGAACCAGACGGTGGCCACGCTGGCGACCACCAACATTTTGATTTCGACGAATGCCCAAGTGTTGTGGGCACCGAGTTCGCAAAGTTTCACCACGCTGTCTGCGTCCGGCGGGACGCCGCCGACGCCGGTGTTGCCGGGCAACGCGATTACGGTGAGCGGCGGCGGCACGCCCAGCTTCACCTTCAACACCGTGTCGGGCTATAAATATCGGCTTGTCTTCAAGAATACGCTGACGGACACAAGCTGGTCGCCGGTGATCGCCCCGCCGGATTATCCCGCGCCGGATGGCTGGAGCGCGGTGTCCACCGGCGCGCCGATTTCCTTGTCCGACACGAACATTGTGGGGCAACCGCAACGGTTCTATCGGATTGAAGTCGCGAACCCGTGAACGGATTCTATCGGCAACTTTATAGGAATTTATAATACGGCGATAAACGAGAACACAGCCACACGTTGACATAAATGGGGGAAAAAGCCGATTATGTTAACGAGCGATTAAAACCGGTCAGTAAAAAGCGAATGAAAGCCAGCTGCTTTGAGAAACGCATTGCGATTGATGTCATGAAACGGCACGAAGACGTGTTGAATCAATTCAACGTAAGCTTGCAGCATCCCATAACGACTTGGGCAGAGCATGGTTGGTCGCATCGGCAAAATATGAGTGTTAAACCTTTAATTATTAAATCAGCCTTATGATCTGTTTGCTAGGACAAGCCTTAAAACCCTATACGAATCATCAAGTCAATGAGGTGCGTAGAAAGTCTTATTTAAAGATTTTCACATGCAACTTTAAGATGCGCACTCGCGCCTTCACTCTGATTGAACTTCTGGTGGTCATCGCCATCATTGGCATTCTGGCGGCGCTGCTGCTGCCGGCTTTGCAGGGAGCAAAGAACCGAGCCAAAACCATAGGCTGCTGCAGCAATGAAAAGCAAATTGCCCTTTCGCTCACCATGTATTTCAACGACTACAATGGGAGCATGATCCGGTCTATTGGCACTAGCACTTGGGTAGGGCAACTCCAGACCAATTATAATGCCATTCGCAATGCCCGTTATTGTCCAGCCGCTCCTACGTGGACTAGCAACAGGGTAGACGGATCCTCGTGGGTTGCAGGCTATGATGGAGCCGCCGACGCTCCTTGGAATACTGCCGCCATGGGTTATTCTGAATTTGGTAGCTATGGCTTAAATAATTGGTGTTATATGTATACAAATACGGGGGTTCGGCCGCAGGACGCCGCCTACCAACCTTATTATTTTAACAAAGATTCAAATTTTTACGCCCCCAGCAAAATCCCGCTCTTTGGCGATTGCATCTGGACGGAGGGTTGTGTGGATTGGACCGATCCAGCTAATACGGATTTGTATAACGGTGCTTTCTACAGCGGCGCTATGGGACTTGGCTCCTTGGGACGATTCCAAATCGCCCGGCATGGGGCCAAGTCAGCCAGTGCCGCGCCCCGAAGCGTTTCCGGCAACGTCCTGCCAGGCAGCATCAATTTGAGCTTTGCGGATGGGCATGCTGAATCCATTTCACTGAATATGCAAACCCTCAAAACCAATCTTTGCTGGAGCTTTAATTGGCCATACCGCTGAATCTGCAAAATATCAAAACCAAACTTTATTGGGGTCTAAACTGGCCGCACTGATGCCAGCGGGAACCCATTCAAATAGCTTCCATCGCGATCCGTTGGATTTTGAATTATTGCGGGTGCCACTGGATTAAGGGTTGACTGACATAAAATTGACGCAGTCAAATTTGGAAAGATTTTGCCCATTGTCGGGAAACATTACTAAACAAAAACGAAACATGAAGAAGCTTATTCGGTTTTCACGCGCGCTGGTAATATTCAGTATTGTGTTGCTGGACGGAGCCGGCGTTCTTGCGGGTGCTACCGCCCAAAAAACGGCACCACCTGTCAATCCCGATTTCATCAAGGGCGGGCAAAGGGATGATTTTCACGACTGGACATTGGGCCCGACCGGCCTGCGGGGTTGGATTTTCGGCAGCAAGTGCGAGACCAGCGAGGCGCGGCAGATTCTGTTTACGCTGCCACGCCGCATCGCCGTTAATTTCGCAGCAAATTTTCGCTGGATGGAGCATTTGAACAAATGATGCTGAGTGCCGCCGCACATTTCCGGCTTCAGCCGGTGGTAAACTTTTTGAAGTTCCCAGCGTAAAAAAATAAAGTTAATTAAAAATATTGCCGCACAGCATGGCCAAACCACACCAATGAATTCAGACACCCTTGAAACCTGGCTGGCCGAGTTTACGCCTGACCGCGCCTCTAAACACCCGGTTATCCTTCAAAAACCCCTGTTCCTGGCGCGGCGGTTGCAGTTGCGCGCCACCGAACTCCAGACGGCTCCTGAAAAGCGGCAGCAGGCCGAGCTGGATCGCATGCTCCAGACGCCGGCTGATAAGGCCACGCTCGCGCAGATCACCGACCAGGCGTTTCGCACTAATGATCCGCACCGCGCGGTGGAGCATCTCACGCACATCCTCGACGTGCAGGGCGTGCCTCGTTTTTTCGGGCCGGTGGACCGCACGTTGATGAAAGGTTTTCAGTCATTCGGCAATTATCTGCCGGGCGTGGCCTTGCCGCTGGTCAAGGAACACATGCAGAAGGAAACGGCCAACGTGATTCTGCCCGGCGAAAAAGAGTTGCTGGTGAAACATCTCGCCGAACGCACCCAGGAAGGCGTGCGGATGAACGTGAATTTTCTCGGCGAAGCTATCTTGAGCGAGGAAGAGGCGGAACGGCGGTTGCAACAGTATTTACAGGGGTTGCAATGGCCGGAGACGGAAGTGGTCTCCATCAAGATTTCCACGGTGTATTCCCAGATCTCGCCGCTGGCGCGGGAACACACCATCGCGGTCTTGTGCGATCGGTTGGAACGACTGTTCCGCACCGCCGACCGCGCGCAGTTCAAGCGGTCCGACGGCAAGGTGGTGCCCAAGTTTGTTTATCTGGACATGGAGGAATACCGCGACAAGGAACTCACGGCAGAAGCGTTCATGCGCACGCTGGATCGTCCGGGGCTGACGCACATCAGCGCCGGGATTGCGCTGCAGGCTTACATTCCGGACTCCTACGAAACGATGTTGCAAATTCAGGCGTGGGCAAGAAAACGCGTCGCTGCCGGCGGCGGTCGCACGACCATCCGCCTCGTCAAAGGCGCGAACATGGAAAGCGAGCGCGCCGAGGCGTCGGTGCATGGCTGGCCGCAGGCGCCGTATCAGAAAAAAATCGAGACCGACGCGAATTTCAAGCGCATGGTGCAGGAACTTTTGCGGCCGG
>CAIOUK010000059.1 GCA_903861445.1 uncultured Verrucomicrobia subdivision 3 bacterium | reverse complement strand
GGCTGCCTTCGTAAGTGCGCAGCGAGCGTAAATACGCATTGCGAAGCGATAGCGAATCGGTTTTGCGTCCGGGGCAGATTAGAAATGCAACCATCAAAACCACCAACGCAACCGAACTGCGAAACAACCATTTATGTTTGCGAAAACGCCAGATGAAACTGACGAATGCCGCAAATAACAGCCCGAGCAACCCGACACGCAGCGGGAAGTTATTGATGGGATAAAGAAAAACAATCAGGGCCAGCGTGCCCCAAACAATCCACAGATTGCGAAAATGTTTTTGCAAATGATGAGATATATATTTTACCGCGCACTCACCGTGAATTGGTAGCTGCCGGATTCAATCTCCAGCACGGCGTAGTCTTTTTCGGTGCGGAGCACTTTCACGCCTTTCGCGGCGGCTAGCGGCTGGCCGCTTTCGGTGATGCCCGAGATGTTCCAAGTCGGATTCAACAGCAAATAAACCGCGGCGGTGGTGTTCGCCGGGATGGTCACTTTCAAGGTCAGTTTGCCATCGGCTTTCTGCCAGTCGGTTTCGATGCGGCCGCGAATACTGTCGTAACTGGTCTTGGCGCTGGTCAACTGGCGATCCATTTGTGGCGCGATGATGATGTGTTTGTAGGCCGGCCCCTGGCTGCTGATGCCGCCGATGTTTTCCACCATCCATTGATAAACCGCGCCAAAGGAATAGTGCGCGAAGGAATTCATGCCGGGGCTTTGAAAACCATTTTCTGGCGTCCAGCCGTCCCAGCGTTCCCAGATGCTGGTGGCACCGTGCTTGATGGAAAAGCCCCACGACGGAAACGTGTCGTTGTAGATGAGCCGGTAGGCGACGTCGTTGCGGCCAATCTTGGCCAGCACGAGCATCAAATCTTTCGTGCCGATGAAACCGGTGGAGAGATGCCAGTCGCGTTTTTCGATGTCGTCCACCAGATGTTTGGCGGCGAGCTTGGCGCGTTCACCGTCCACCAAATCAAATTCGAGCGCGAGGACATAGCCGGCCTGCGTGTCGCCTTTGACGCGGCCGTCGTCGGTCACATAGGCTTGGTTGAAGGCGGCTTTGATGCGCTTGAAAAGGTCATTGTATTTTGCCGCGTCCGCCGTTTTACCCAACACTTCTGCCGCCTGCGCGGTGAGTTTGGTGGAATAGGCAAAATAGGCGGTGTAAATAACGTCATTCGGCGTGTTGGCTTTGATGCTCAACCAGTCGCCGAAGCAATGAAATTTATCCGGTGGCAACAGGTCGAGCTTGCACCGGTGTTCGCAGAAGGAAATAAATTTTGTCATCGCCGCGTAATGCCGTTCCAAAATTTGTTTGTCGCCATAGACGGCATAAATCGTCCACGGACAAATCACACCGGCGTCCGACCACGCCGGCCCGCCGTCGCCACCGGCCACTTTGAGCGGTGCCACGCAGGGGAACTGGCCGTCGCCGCGCTGGGCATCGGTCAGATCCACCACCCACTTGGTGAAAAACGCCTGCACGTCGGTGTTGAGCGTGGCGGTGCGGACATACACTTGCGCGTCGCCGGTCCAACCGAGCCGTTCATCGCGCTGCGGACAGTCCGTGGGGATGTCAATGAAGTTGGCGCGCTGCGTCCAATAAATATTGCTGTGAAGCTGGTTCAGCATGGGATTCGAGCAGGTGAAACTGCCCACGACCGGCGTGTCGCTGCTGAGCGCGAGGCCGACAACGGTATCTTCTGTCGGTTTATTTTTCAGCCCGGTGATTTCGATGTATTGAAAACCGTGAAAGGTGAAGTGCGGCGTCCACACTTCGGTGCCAGTGCCCTTGCAAATATAAGTGTCGGTGGCGCGGGCTTGACGCAAGTTGGTGGTGTAAGCGGTGCCGTCGGGATTGAGCCGCTCGCAAAAGCGCAGGGTAATTTTTTGACCCGCTTCGCCGGCGATGGTCAGGCGCGGGACGCCGGCGAAATTTTGTCCGAGATTGACGATATAAACGCCCGGCGTCGGCTCGGTGATGGCCTTGGCCTTGAATTCTTGAATCACGCGCACCGGCTGACCGGGATGGGCTTGCATCAACGGCTGGACTTCGCTGCCCGTGACGACCGGTTTCCAACCGTCATCCTTGAACTCCGGTGCATCCCAGCCCGTCAATTCTTTCTGCGCATCATAGGTTTCGCCCATCAGAAAATCCGCTTCCAAAATCGGGCCGGTGGCCGCTTTCCAATCTGCTCCCGTGCCGATGACCTCGCGGGAACCGTCCGCATAATCCAGTTGCAACTGCAGCCGCACGCGCGGCAGTTTGCCGTAGTGGTTCCGATTTTTGCCATAGCCGACATAACCGGAATACCAGCCATCGGCCAAAATCGCGCCCAAGGCATTTTCACCCGGACGCACCAGCTTGGTCACATCGTAAGTCCGGTAATAAACCCGCTTGGAATAATCCGTCCAGCCGGGCGTGAAATAATCCTCGGTGACTGGCGCGCCATTCAGCCGTGGCTCAACCAAGCCCAGAGCGCTGGCAAAAAGCGTCGCCCGGACCACCGGTTTGCCGGCCTGAAAACTGGTGCGCAAAAAAACCGCCGGCGGCAAAAGGGTTGGTTTTTTTGGCTTTTCAGTTTTATTTGTTTCGGCGGCGGGTGATTGGTTGAGAATTTTCAACCGTTCTTCATCAAAGCCGATCCATTGCGCCTTCCAGTCTTGGGATCGGAGCAGACCCATGCTCCATTTGGTCGGCGCACTCCAAGTGAAACTGCCATCCTGATTCCAGACGCACACCTTCCAGTAACAATGTTGCTGCGACCCCAAAGGCTTGCCCGCGTAGGCCGTGCCGATGGTTTCATTGCTCATCACCTTGCCGCTGTCCCAAAGATCGCCCTGATTTTGCTCCAGCAACGCCGGCGAACTGGCCACCAAAATTTGAAATGCCGCCTGCCGCGCGCCGCGTTCGCCTGACGCCAACTGCCAGGAAAGGCGGGGATGAACCTCGTCAATGCCAGCGGGCGCGACGCGATATTCGCAGCGCAAGGCCACTGGCTCTAGTGCCGCCATTGTTTTGGCGCTGGCGGTGGCGCAAAAAATATTGATAACGAGTGCCAGACAGATGAGCCAAGCCGGCCAGACGGGACGAGAATAATTGGCGTGTGTTTTCATTGAATAATTTTTTAGTGGTGAACGGTGCGCGGAATTTCAGCATAAACGTCCGCCGCAAGCAATCCGTTCGTGGTCAAAAATCAAAATAAAATCTTCCGAAATTTTTTTGCCGACGGACAATCCACCTTGCCGCCGCAATTTTTATTGCTATCTTTTGCACCGGCTGTCGCGGAAAACCAGCCCCAAACAAACACCGCATGAATCCAGAGCTTTCTAACTTCGCCGCGCGTTTGCGCGGGCAAATATCCAGCGAGTCGCGCGAAGGTCGCGAAGTTGGCGAAGTAAAACCATTCCCTTCGCAACCTTCGTGTTCTTCACGCGACATTTTTGAAAAGGAATTTCCCAAGCTTGCACTGGAACTGTTCGCGCTTCAGTTCAAACACAACGCCGCCTACCGTAAAATCTGCGCGGCGCGAAAGTTGACGCCGGAAACCGTTGCGCATTGGACGCAGATTCCCGTCGTGCCGACCGCTGCATTCAAGGAGTTGGAGCTGACCAGCCTCGCGCCGGTCGAGCGCACTGCCGTCTTCCATTCCAGCGGCACGACGGAACAAAAACCCAGCCGGCATTTTCACTGCCCCGAATCGCTGGCGGTTTATGAAGCCTCGTTGTGGGAGTGGTTCCAAGCAAATTGCGACGTTGCACTGGCGGATTGCGAATTGATCTGCCTGACGCCGTCGCCGTCGCAGGTGCCGCAGTCATCGCTCGTTCACATGTTTGATACGGTGTGGCAGAAAATCAGTGGTGGGGCGAGCGTCCCCGCGAGCCGTTCCCCCTTCATCGGCAAACTAGATAAAGATGGCGCGTGGACACTGAATTTCGAGGCCGCGCTGTCCGCGCTGTCCGCCAACGCAAAACTTAAAACTCAAAATTCAATAGTTATTTTAGGCACCGCCTTTTCCTTCGTGCACTTGCTGGATGTTCTGGTCGAAAGCAACTTGCGACTGGAACTGCCCGCCGGCTCGCGCGTGCTGGAAACCGGCGGCTACAAGAATCGCTCGCGCTCGCTGCCCAAGGCGGAATTGCACACGCTTATCACCGAACGGCTTGGCGTGCCGCGCGAAAACATTCTTTGCGAATACGGCATGAGCGAGTTGAGTTCGCAGGCCTATGATTTCGAGGTCGGAAGTCAGAAGTCAGAAATCAGAAGCTTCCATTTCCCGCCGTGGGCGCGCGCACAAATCATCTCGCCGGAAACCAACATCGAAGTTGCGGAGGGCGAAACCGGTCTCATCCGCATCTTCGATTTGGCGAACGTCTTTTCCGTTGCCGCCATCCAGACGGAAGATTTGGGCGTGAAGCGTGGCGATGGCTTTGAGCTCATTGGCCGCGCACAACTGGCTGAACCGCGCGGCTGTTCCTTGATGACCGCATGAACCTGCCCAACTACTTTCTCGCCGACCTGCCATCGGAAGCGGAGTTGACGCCGACGATGATTGTCGCGGCGTGCGACACGCTGAAGCGCAATCGCGAAAAATATCTGCAAGCGCGCTCCACCGATGAAATAGTGAACATTCTCTGCGAAGTCGCGGCGGAATGGTTGAAGCCGGAAAATAAATTTCGCCGGTTCGTGCTGGAATATGGCCTGGCGCAAACCGGCTTTTCGCCGGCGATTCTGGAAAAAGGACTGGAATCATTTTTCCGCCGGTTCACGCCGGTAAACTTTCAGGCGTTGCTCGCGCAGGATTTGGGCGACGCCGACGCGTGGCATTTTTGGCGCGGCCCGGAGTTGCTGGTTCATGTCGCCGCCGGAAATATTCCAAATCCGGCGCTGATGAGTCTGACGCTTGGTTTGCTGACGCGCTCGGCGCAGTTCATGAAATGCGCTAGCGGCGCGGTATTCCTGCCGCGATTGTTCGCCCATTCCATTTACGACCTGGATCCCAAGCTCGGCGCGTGTCTGGAATTGGCCGAATGGCGCGGCGGTCAGGTGGATTTGGAAGCGGTCTTGTTTGCCAATGCGGATTGTGTCACCGCGACCGGCAGCGATGAAACCCTCGCGGCCATCCGCGCACGATTACCGGCGAAAACACGCTTTCTCGGCTACGGCCAGCGCGTGAGTTTTGGCTTGGTTACCCGCGAGGTTTTGCGCGAGGAAACGATTGCTGAAATGGTGGCGCGCGCGGCGGACGATGTGATTGCATGGGATCAAAACGGCTGTCTTTCGCCGCACGTTTTCTACGTCGAGGAACGCGGTGCGGTGGAGTCGGACCAATTTGCGGCGCGGCTCGCCGCCGAATTGATACGGCGCGAAACCCTTGAACCGCGCGGAAAAATCTCCGTGGAGGAAGCCGCCGCCATCGCTTCGAAACGTGCTATTTATGAGGCGCTCGCTACTCATCGCGGCGACGTGAAAATCTGGGTCAGCCCGAATTCAACGGCGTGGACGGTGGTATTCGAGCATGAGACGCGTTTCCGGTTTTCGCCCTTGAACCGTTTTATTTATGTGAAGCCGGTGCCGGATTTGGCGGCGGTGCTGTCAGGCATTGACGAGGTTCACGGGAAGGTTTCGACGGTCGGCATCGCGGCTCCGCCGGAAAAAATGCGGCAGCTTGCGGTTCAATTTGCGCACTGGGGCGCGACACGGATTTGTCCGCTCGGCCAGATGCAAAACCCGCCGCTGACCTGGCGGCACGACGGCCGGCCCGCGCTCGGCGATTTGATCACTTGGATAGATGTTGAATTATGAAAATGGAATTGCGAAAAACGTTTCAGTTTGAAGCGGCACATTTGTTGCCGCATTTGCCGAAGAATCACAAATGCCGGCGGCTGCACGGCCACAGCTTCAGTGTGGAAATTGTTGTGGCAGGCGAATGCGACCCAAAACTCGGCTGGCTGATGGATTACGCCGACATCTCGTCCGCGTTCAAGCCGCTTTGGGAAAAGCTCGATCATTATTACCTGAACGAAATCCCCGGCCTGGAAAATCCGACGAGCGAAATAGTCGCCGCGTGGATCTGGAAAAAGCTGAAACCAAAATTGCCGCTGCTCACCGAAGTCGTCGTGGCGGAAACCTGCACAGCACGGGCGGTTTATCGCGGAGAATAATTTCTTGTAGGAGTCGAGGTGACGAGACTCATTCTAAAAATTAGAGGCTCCTAACGCCGTCTTCTACAAGTGGCTAAGGCGTGTTTTCAAAATTGAAAATGTAACTTTGTGAAGGCCGAAACGTCTAGGTTAACGGTTCTTAAAAATGAAAATAACACTGCGGTTTCACGTGTCGGATCTGCTCTGGGAGCGGATAAAAAAATTAACTTAGAAGGCTGGATTTTCGTTATCGTTTGCGCGGCGAAAGCGCCGAGGTCGTCCGCCCAAAGACGACCGGCTGATGTTCGAGGCGATGGTTTATATCTTGCGAGTGGGTTGCCCTTGGCGCGATCTGCCAGCGATCTACGGCTCTTGGAATTCAGTTTACACCCGTTGGCGGCGCTGGTGTCTGGCCGGACTTTGGGAACAATTGCTGGCGGTGCTGGCGCGGAAAGCCAAAGGCAAGTTGCGGTTTCTGGATGCCAGCCACGTCAAGGTGCATCAGGATGGAAGCAACCCTGCTGGCGGCCAGCAATATCAGGCGATGGGACGCACCAAGGGCGGTCTGAATACCAAGATCAGCGCTTGGGTGGACGGCTGCGGGCAAGCCGTAAGTCTGAGCTTGGCCCCGGGGCCGCAGGCCGATGTAAGCGTGGCCCAAGCGACCGCACCCCCCAAGTTGCGCGGCACGATTACGGTGGCCGACAAGGGTTACGACAGCGATGGATTCCGCGCGCAGTTGGGGCGCTGGGGGAGCCGTTCCTGCATTCCGCCGCGCAGCAACCGGCTCAAGCCTGCACGTTGGCATCGTGGTTATTACCGAATGCGACACAAGGTGGAGAATTTATTTCAACGGTTGAAACGTTATCGCAGAGTTGGAACGCGCTATGAGAAAATTGACCTATACTTTCTGGCCTTCGTTCAACTCGCCGCCATCCTCGATTGGCTCAAAAATAGATTTTGAAAACACGCCTTAGGCTTTGTGCTGCATCTCACCGTGGACTTTCACTACGGCCTTGAGCAGCGCGTCCCAATCGGCTTCGGTCGTCTCCCAACCGGCACTGAAACGCACCGCACGTTGGGCGTGTTGCGCCTTGTAACCCATCGCGGATAAAACGTGCGACGGCTCTTCCTTGCCGACCGTGCAGGCGGAACCAGTGCTCACGGCGAAACCGGCTTTGTCGAGGCGAATGACCCATTGCGATTTGCGGTCGCCATCGGGCATGAGCGCGGAAACGGTGTTCCACAAACGCGGCTGGTTGTGGCCGAGAATCGTCGCGCCGGGCAAGGCGCGGAGAAATTGCGCTTCGAAATTATCGCGCCAGACTTTGCGCAACAAATGCTGACTCTGCGCAATCTGTTTCTCGCGCACTTCCATCGCGGCCATCATCGCAGCGATGATCGCCGTGTTTTCTGTGCCCGCGCGACGTCCGCCTTCCTGTTTGCCGCCGAGCAGCAACGGCGTGATCTGCGAGCGATGTGGAATTTTCAAAAATCCCACGCCACGCGGCCCGCCGAACTTGTGCGCCGCGCCGGTGACATAATCGCAGTCGCCCAAACCTTTGCACGGCATTTTGCCGATAAACTGCACCGCGTCCGTGAAGAACGGCACTTCGTAGGCCTGGCACATCGCGAGAATTTCCGGCCACGGCTGGATGATGCCGGTCTCGTTATTCGCGGCCATCACCGCTACGAGGCCGGGACGTTCGTCCGCCAGTTCCGCCGTGAGCCAGTCCATGTCAATCACGCCGTCGCGCGTGACCGGAATGGCTTTCACGCGCTTGCCGAAATAATGTTTCGACGAATCATCCACGCACGGATGCTCGATGGCGGAGACGAAAATCTTTTTCGCCGGATCCAGCTTCTTCGCAAAATGGTGCATCACCATGTTGTTCGCCTCCGTCGCGCCGCTTGTCCAAACGATGTCGAGCGGATGGCAGCCGAGATACGCCGCGAGCTTCTCGCGCGCGTCCGCCAGCGCGATGCTCGCGCGCGTGCCGGCCTGGTGCATGGACGACGGGTTGCCGCCGAGCTTCTCGGTGACATGCAACCACGCTTCGCGCGCCTCGCGCATGACCGGCGCGGTGGCGTTGTAATCGAAGTAAATCATCGGTCGGACAGGATACTTTTCGCCGCCGCGCTGGCGAGTTTTTTATGGGCGCTGGCAAAGGCGAGCGAATCAAAGTCCTTTGCCGCCAGCCAGAGGCCAGCCATTTTCGCCGGTCGCTTTGCCAGTGAAACGGAAAATGCCTCCAATGTGATGCGATAGCGCGTGATGGAATGTTTCACCGTGCGCAGCGGCTGAACCGCCTTCGGTTTCACACCAAAAAGCTTTTGGAACTCTGTCGTCGCATCCGGCTTGGTGTCGGTGACTTCAACATTCGGAAATTCCCAGAGATGCGCGTTCACGACACCCGCCGGTCGTTGCTGGACGAGAAACTTGCCGCCGCACTCAACGGCGAACGCGATGAAATGCCGCGCCGTGGCCGTCTCGCGCTTGCCAAGGTTGGGCAATTCGTCCACGCGGTTTTCTTTGAACGCGCCGCACAGTTTCTTCACCGGACAAATCTCGCATTGCGGATTGCGCGGCGTGCAGACCAGCGCGCCGAGTTCCATCAGCGACTGGTTGAGATGAGAGCAGCG
>CAIOUK010000058.1 GCA_903861445.1 uncultured Verrucomicrobia subdivision 3 bacterium | reverse complement strand
TGATTGCAGAATACCACGCCTTGACGAAAGTCTCCGGCGAGCCGATATACAAATAGTGGAATTGGCGAACGCAAAATAAAATTACAGGAACAATTATGAAACGACCAACCTCACTAACAATTGTCGGTGCTGTTTGGTTTTTAATCGGATTGTTTAGCGTTATTAACGAAGGAATGCAAACGCATGGCCTTACAATTCCCGGCACCAATTTTATCAATCTTATGGTTGGTTTCGGACTTTTGAAAGGCTGGCGGATTTGCCGTTGGTATGCGCTTTTTGTCGCAGGAATCGCCTTTGTTTTTGCGGTGTTTTTTATTCCGTGGGCGCTTTGTAATACTGGAGAATTGGTATATCAGTTTCCAGTTTCATTAGTGCGCGACCAGAGGCCGCACGAATTTGAATCGCTTACGGTAATTGTTTTATTTCTTTTCAGTTATTTAATTTTTTCAGGCTGGTCGTTTTTGGTTTTGAAGCGGTCTGACGTGCGAGAATTTTTTACTCCGCGCACAGCCGTAACGATTTAATAAAAATTTATGCAATGCTGCGTGTGCAAAGAGAAGCCGGCCACCGTGCATCTGACCCAGATTGTGGGCGAGAAGATGCAGAAGCTGGATTTGTGCGAGGACTGCGCGAAGGCCAAGGGCATTACTGACCCGACGAGCTTCGCGATGGCGGA
Organism: uncultured Verrucomicrobia subdivision 3 bacterium; assembly: GCA_903861445.1. Taxonomy (GTDB): domain Bacteria; phylum Verrucomicrobiota; class Verrucomicrobiia; order Limisphaerales; family UBA11358; genus UBA11358. The sequence continues at coordinate 9,244 of CAIOUK010000058.1, read as the reverse complement.
TTTGATGCTCGGCCTCGGCGCGTCGCAGGAGCTCGACCCGGCGGCGGCGGGCGCGGAATTGTTGAAGTGCGCGCGTTGCGGTTTTTCGCAGGCGGATTTCAAGAAGTCCGGTCGGCTCGGCTGCCCGGAATGTTATCAGACTTTCGCTGAAGGATTGTCTGGCTTGCTCAAGACGATGCACAAAGGCGTGCGGCACACCGGCAAAGTGCCGGAAGCGTTGCGCAAGTCGCGCGAAACCGGCGATAAGCTCAAGTTGCTCCAGAAAAAATTGAACAAGGCGATCGAGACGGAGGATTTCGAAATCGCCGCGCATTTGCGGGATGAAATCAAGGCCTTGAGCGGCGTGGCGCCGACAAAGGCGGCCAAATGAAAGACCTGCATCAATTTTTAATTTCACCGTCCCAGGCTGCGCAGCAGCATGGGCCGAATGACCGTATCGTGATGTCGAGCCGCGTGCGTCTGGCGCGCAACCTCCGCGACTTCGCGTTTCCCGGTTGGGCGAAAAAACCGGAGCGCGTAAAAATCCTGGAAACCATTTTACCGGCGGTGAGCGCGCTGCCGGAAATGGCGGATTCGTTTGCCGAGGCGATGGATAATTTGACCGCGCTGGACAAGCAGATTTTGGTAGAGCGGCATTTAATCAGTCGCGAGCACGCCGCGAAAAATGTCGGCAGCGGCATTGCGTTGAACCGCGAGGAATCGTTTTGTCTGATGATCAACGAGGAAGATCATCTGCGGATGCAGGCGCTGCGGCCCGGTTTTCAAATCCGCGAGGCGTGGGACGCAATTGACCGGCTGGATTCCGCGTTGGAGAAAAAATTAAATTACGCCTTCGACAATGAACTCGGCTATTTGACGGCCTGTCCGACGAATCTTGGCACGGGCATTCGCGTGAGCGCCATGTTGCATCTGCCAGGACTGGTGTTGGCCGAGCAGATCAATCCGATCATCCAGTCGGTGAACAAGCTGGGTCTTGCGGTGCGCGGACTTTACGGCGAAGGCACGGAGGCGCTCGGCAATGTGTTTCAGGTCTCGAACCAGATGACGCTGGGCGAAAGCGAAATCAGCATCGTGGAGCGGCTGGAAAAAGTCATGTCGCAGATCATCGAGCACGAGGAAAACGCGCGGCAGACGTTGCTGGAGAAAAAACCCAAGGTGGTGTTTAACCATATTGGCCGCGCCTACGGCATCTTGGCAAACGCGCACAGCATTTCCTCGAAGGAGACGATGAATTTGCTGTCGTTGTTGCGGCTGGGCGTGGACTTGGAATTGTTTCCCGGCACAAACCGCGCGCTGGTGGATGAATTGTTTTTGACCACTCAACCGGCGCATTTGCAGAAGCAGATTTCCGACAAGCTTTCCGCCGAGGAGCGCGACCTCATCCGCGCCGACATGGTGCGCGAACGCCTGAAGAACGTGAGCCGGCCATTGATCAAACCTTTGGGTGGCACGGCGAATTGATTTTTAGTCGCCCTAAACGTCACGTTTTTCCCCGTTGGCGTTGGACAAATCCACCGGTTTATAGCAGATTGATTCCATTATGAGCGATGAAGCCATGAGTAATTTTACGCCGCGCGCGCAGCAGGTGCTCGCGCTGGCGCGCAAGGAAGCCGACCGTCTGAATCACAATTTTCTCGGCACCGAGCATCTGCTGCTCGGCCTGATCAAGTTGGGGCAGGGCGTCGCGGTCAATGTTTTGCAAAGCATGGGCATTGATCTGGACAGCGTTCGCATCGAAGTCGAGAAGCAGGTTGGTGCCGGGCCTGATCAGAAAATGATTGGCAATATTCCCTACACGCCGCGCGTGAAAAAAGTCATCGCACTGGCGCAGAAGGAGGCGAAAAATCTCAACCACACTTACGTCGGCACCGAGCATTTGCTGCTCGGCTTGTTGCGCGAGGGCGACGGCGTGGCGGCGAAAGTTTTGCGTGCGTTGGACGTGGATATCGAAGAAGCGCGGCAACGCGTCTTGAAGGAATTGGATCCGAATTTTGCGGCGCAAGCTGGCGGCGAGGAAGCACAACCAGGCGAACCCGCGCCGGAAAAAGCTACGCCGGGCGCGGAGAAAAAAGGCGAAGTCAAAACCCCCGCGCTAAAAGCGTATGGCCGTGACCTGACGGAAATTGCGCGCAAGGGCGACATGGATCCGGTCATCGGTCGCGCGAGCGAAATTGAACGTGTGATTCAAATCCTTTGCCGCCGGACGAAAAACAATCCGGTTCTCCTCGGTGAAGCCGGCGTTGGCAAAACGGCCATCGTCGAAGGTCTCGCGCAGGAAATCGTCAAGGGCAATGTGCCGGAAATTTTGCTGACGAAGCGCGTCGTGACGCTGGATTTGGCGCTCATGGTGGCGGGCACAAAATATCGCGGCCAGTTTGAGGAGCGCATCAAAGCCGTGATGGACGAAATTCGTCGCGCGAAGAACATCATTCTCTTCATTGATGAATTGCACACCATCGTTGGTGCCGGCTCTGCCGAAGGCACGATGGATGCGAGCAACATCATCAAGCCCGCGCTTTCACGCGGCGAAATGCAATGCGTCGGCGCGACCACGTTGAATGAATATCGCAAATATATTGAGAAAGACGCCGCGCTGGAACGCCGGTTCCAGTCGGTAAAAGTCGAAGCTCCCTCCATCGAAGACGCGATTGCGATTTTGAAGGGCTTGCGCCACAAATACGAGGAGCATCACAAGGCGGAGTTCACAGACTTGGCCGTCGAACAAGCAGTGAAACTTTCCGACCGCTACATCACCGACCGGTTTTTGCCGGACAAGGCGATTGATGTTTTGGACGAAGCGGGTTCGCGCGCGCGCATCAGCACGATGACGCGCCCGCCAGAAATCAAGGCGCAGGAAGCCGAGATTGAAGTCATCAAGGGTAAGAAGGAAGGAGCAATCAAAAACCAGGATTTCGAGGGCGCAGCCAAAATGCGCGACCAGGAAAAACAGGCGAAGGACAAGCTCGAAACCTTGCTGAAAGAATGGCGCGCGAAGGGCGACGAGAAACGTGTTGTCGTCGGCGAAGATGAAATTTTGCAGGTCGTCGCCAAGTGGACCGGCATTCCGCTCAAGCGTATGGGGCAGGACGAAATGTCGCGCCTGCTCACGGTCGAAGTCGAGATGGAAAAAGTCGTCGTCGGCCAGCGCGAGGCGGTTTCCGCTTTGTGCAAGGCGCTCAAGCGTTCACGCGCGGACTTAAAAGACCCGCGCCGTCCGATTGGCACGTTTCTTTTGCTCGGCCCAACCGGTGTGGGCAAAACACTTTTGGCCAAAACGCTCGCGGAACAGATGTTTGGCGACACGAAGTCGCTCATCCAGCTCGACATGAGCGAATACATGGAGAAGTTCAATGTGTCGCGTCTCGTCGGCTCGCCTCCCGGCTATGTCGGCTACGAAGAAGGCGGACAGCTCACGGAAAAAGTGCGGCGCAATCCGTATTCCGTCGTGCTGTTCGACGAAATTGAAAAGGCGCATCCCGACGTGTGGAACATGCTGCTGCAAATCCTTGAAGAAGGAAAATTGACGGACAGCATGGGGCGCATCGTGAATTTCCGCAACACGATCATCCTGATGACGTCAAACGTCGGCTCGGACACAATCCGCAAATCGTCCACGCTGGGCTTCGCGCCGATTACTGACGAGGCGACTTACGAAAAGGCGCGTGAACGCGTTTTGGAAGAGGCCAAGAAAACCTTCCGCCCGGAATTTTTGAACCGGTTGGACGACCTGATCGTGTTCCGGTCGTTCACGAAGTCCGACCTCATCCAGATTTTGAGCCTGGAAGTGGAAAAAGTTCTGGCGCGGCTGCGGAAGAAAAATCTCAAGCTGGAACTCGACGACAAGGCGAAGGATTTGCTCGTGGAAAAAGGCTACGACCCGCAATACGGCGCGCGGCCGATGCGGCGCGCCGTGGAGCGGTTCTTCGAGGATCCGCTGGCCGAGGAAATTCTCAAGGGTGTGTTGCACGAGGGCGAGTTGATACAAGTCACCGCCGATAAGGACAAATTGCTATTCAACCAGAAGCCGGCGGCGACCGAAGGCGCGGTGGCGAGTTGAGGCAAAATTAGTTTTCAAGCCGCGTTTTTCAACGCGGCTTTTTTGTTGGCGAAATCTGCGGTTAAATTTTACGCTATTTAGCAAATGAAAGGCATCATCCTCGCCGGCGGCGCCGGTTCGCGGCTCTACCCGCTCACGCTGGTCGCGAGTAAGCAGCTCCAGCCGGTCTATGACAAGCCGATGGTTTATTACCCGCTCACGACGCTCATTGAGGGCGGCATCCGCGAGCTGTGCCTAATCTCCACGCCGCAAGATTTGCCCCGCTTTCAACAATTGCTTGGTGACGGCTCGCGCTTCGGCGTGACGATTGATTATCGCGTCCAGGAAAAACCGGCGGGCATCGCCCAGGCATTTCTCATTGCAGAAAGCTTTATCGGCAAGGACAACGTGACGCTGATCCTCGGCGATAATATTTTTTACGGTGGCGACTCGTTTTATAAAGCGTTTGCGGAATTCAAAAGCGGCGAAACCATTTACGGTTATCACGTCAACGACCCGGAACGCTACGGCGTGGTGGAGTTTGATGAGAGCGGCAAGGCCGTTTCCATTGAGGAAAAGCCGAAATCGCCAAAAAGCAACTACGCCGTGCCGGGACTTTACATCTGCGACAATCAGGTGGTGGACATCGCCAAAAATCTGAAGCCGTCGGCGCGCGGTGAACTGGAGATCACCGCCGTGAACGTGGAATATCTTAAGCGCGGCCAGTTGCACGTTCAACGGCTCGCGCGCGGGTTTGCGTGGCTGGACGCCGGCACCAGCAGCAGCCTGCACGAGGCCAGCGCGTATGTGCAGACGATTGAAAAACGTGCCGGCATCAAAATCGGCTGTCCCGAAGAGGCGGCGTTTCGGCAGGGCTTCGTCTCGCTGGCACAGCTGGAAAGAATTGTCGGTGCGATGCCCCATTGCGAATACCGCGCCTATCTCGAACAGGAAGTCGTGGCCGAGGCGAAGCGACTGCTTTAATAAATTATGATTTTACTCCTTGGTGCTTCGGGTTACATCGGCTCGGCTTTCGCCTCTGAATTGAAGCGTCGTAAATTAGATTTCCTGCCGCTCTCCCGGCTGCAGCTTGATTACTCACGATTTGATTTGCTGTTGGGATTTCTTCGCACCAAGAAACCATCGTTCGTCATCAACGCCGCCGGCTACACGGGCAAACCAAACGTGGATGCGTGCGAACTCGACAAGGCCGGCACGCTGGTCGGTAACACACTGCTGCCGCAAACCATTGCGCACGCGTGCGCGGTGGCGGGTGTGCCGTGGGGCCACGTTTCGTCCGGTTGTATTTATTCCGGCGCAAAAATCTCCGGGGACGGCACGGTGCGCGTGGAAAAGGATATGACCCAACCGGCACTGCACGCGTTGGTGGAAAAGAAATCTACGTCCGTGCTTGGCTTTACCGAAGCTGACGCACCGAACTTTTCTTTCCGCAATCTGCCGTGCAGTTTTTACAGCGGCACCAAGGCGATGGGCGAGGAGGCGATGGCGGGTATCGGCCAGAGTTACATCTGGCGGCTGCGGATTCCGTTCGACGAGTTTGACAACCAGCGTAATTACCTGAGCAAAGTGCAACGCTACGCGAAGGTCTATGACAATGTGAACTCCATTTCCCATCGCGCGGATTTCGTCAAAGCCTGTCTCGACACCTGGGAACTGCGCGCACCGTTCGGCTGCTACAATGTGACGAACCCCGGCTACGTCACCACCCGGCACGTCGTGGAGCAGATTGAAAAAATCTTGAAGCCGGCACGCCAATTTGAGTTTTGGAAGGACGACACGGAGTTTTATCAGACCGCTGCCAAGACGCCGCGCTCGAACTGTGTGTTGGATGTATCCAAACTGCTATCGGCAGGGGTAAAAATTCGCTGCGTCGAAGAGGCGCTGGAACATTCGCTGAAAAACTGGAAGTCAGAAAATTAAGCCACAGATGGCACAGATGAAACACAGATTTGGTTCGAGCACGATTTTGTCTTTATCTGTGTTCAATCTGTGAAAATCTGTGGCTAAAAAATATGAACCTACTCATCACCGGCGGCGCAGGCTTTATCGGCTCCAACCTGATCCACCACGTCATTGACGATGCGCGCGTCGCCAAGCTCGTCAATCTCGACTGCCTGACCTATGCCGGGCGGCTGGAAAATCTGAAGCAGGTGGCGCGGCATCCGAAATATGTTTTTGAAAAAGTGGATTTGCGTGACAAGGCGGACACGCTGCGCGTGGTTCAGCAGCACGGCATCACCCACGTCATGCATCTTGCCGCAGAATCCCACGTGGACCGTTCCATTACCGGCCCGGGCGATTTCATCACGACCAACATTCTCGGCACGTTCAATCTGCTCGAAGCCTGCCGTGGATCTTGGAACGGCAATTTCGCCGGCAAAAAGTTTCATCACGTTTCCACCGACGAAGTTTACGGTTCGCTCGGTGCGACCGGTTTGTTCACGGAAACGACTTCTTACGCGCCGAATTCGCCGTATTCCGCCAGCAAGGCGTCGTCGGATTTTCTCGTTCGCGCCTATCATCACACCTACGGTTTGCCGACGGTCATCACGAATTGCTCCAACAACTACGGGCCGTTTCAATTTCCCGAGAAACTCATTCCCGTCGTCATCCAAAGCGTGCTGGCGCGGAAGGCCATTCCCGTCTACGGCGACGGCATGAACGTGCGCGACTGGCTTTATGTGCGCGACCACGCGGAAGCGTTGTGGACGGTGGTGAATCGCGGCGCGCTCGGCGAGACCTACAACATCGGCGGTCACAATGAATGGGCGAATATCCACATCGTCCAGCTTATCTGCGACACGATTGACGAATTCGCGCCGCAGTTCGGCGGCAATTCCCGTTCGCTCATCACCTTCGTCAAGGATCGGCCCGGCCACGACCACCGTTACGCGATTGACGCTACCAAGATTCAGCGCGAACTCGGCTGGACGCCCGCGCACAAATTTGAACAGGGCATCCGTGAAACCACCCGCTGGTATCTTGATAATCAGGAGTGGGTGAGCTCGGTTTTGAAGAAATAATTGTCTGAACGCTTTGACTGCGCCGGAGTTCCAAGTATCAACTAAATCATGCGCCTGCTTGCTAAACTTTTTTTACTGATTCTGCTGCTTGGCGGCTTAACGGGTGCGTGCGCCGGGGCGGCGACTAATTTCCTGTCCTGGCAGACCGCCAGCAACCACGTCAGCGCGGACATCCGGGGCGAAAAACTTTTGCCGTTGCTGACCGACATCGCGCATCAGACCGGCTGGCACATTTTTGTGGAACCGGACATTGACCGAAAGGCCGACGCGAAGTTTTCCAATCTGCCGTCCGGCGAGGCACTCAAGAAGCTGCTCGGCGATTTGAATTTCGCCTTTGTCCCGCAGACCAACGAGGCCGACCAACTCTACGTTTTTGCCACCGTCATGCGCGCCGCCACCAAGCGGGTGAACGTCGCCACCACGAATCAAACGACGACTGTGGCGAAGCACGTTCCCAACGAACTTATCTTGAAAGTGAAGCCCGGCACGGACATTGACGCGCTGGCGAAATCGCTGGGCGCAAAAGTCACCGGGCGCGACGACAAGCTGGGGATTTACCGGCTGCAATTTGACGACGTTGCGGCCACGGACGCCGCGCTCGGCAAATTGAAATCCAATTCCGACGTGGCCGCCGTGGAATACAACCAAATTCTCGACCCGCCGGTGTCGCCGCAGAAAATTGCCAATGCGCCCGTCGGTCCCGTCTCGCTCACGCTCAATCCGCCGGGTGATTCCGGCCGCGTCATCGTCGGCTTAATTGACACGCCGGTGCAATCGCTCGGTGCCGACCTCGATAAGTTTCTCCTCAAGCCTGTTTCCATCACCGGCGACACGGTGGATTTGAGCAGCACCGATCCCACGCACGCGACGAGCATGGCCGAGACCATTCTGCGCGCGATGGCGGCGCAGGGCGGCAGCACGTCCGCGCAGATTTTGCCCGTGGATGTTTATGGCAACAGCGAGTCGGCGACGACGTGGAACGTGGCACTCGGCGTGCAGGCGGCGGTGAATGGCGGCGCGACGGTCTTGAACCTGAGTCTCGGCGGCACCAGTGACAGCGCGATTCTTTCCGACATCCTCCAGCAGGCGATGGCGCGCGGCATTGTGGTTTTTGCGGCGGCGGGCAACCAACCGGTGAACACGCCGACGTATCCGGCGGCGATTTCCGGCGTGATTGCCGTAGGAGCCACGCAAGGTGGCCAGCTCGCGTCGTATTCCAATTACGGCAGTTTTATCGCCATCGCGTTGCCGGGGTCGAGTGTGATTTATTTGGGCAGCACGGCGTGGCTGGTGCAGGGAACTTCAGCAGCGACGGCTTATGCCTCGGGCATCGCAGTGGGAGTCAGGAGCGGGGGCAATCAGACGTGGGCGCAAATTCTCGCCACCATGCAGCAAAGATTTCCGGTGCCGACGAGGTAATAGGGCAGGTAGGGCGGCGGTGCGCCGCCGCCATCTAGGGAGACTGGGTTAATAGGCGGAGCAGCAGCTCCGCCCTACCGATGGTGGCCAACCGCAAGGTTCAGTGTGACAGGCAGCCGAATTTGATGAACGTGCCGAGGAACACGCCGACGGACGCCAGCAGCAGCCACGGCGAACCGTGCATCATCATGACAATTCCCCAACTGATGAAGAAGGCGAACGCCACAAAAGTCAGGATGGCTAACGTAAATTTCATTGGCGGCAATTCTAGTCAATTTTCTCGTTCAAGCAAGCGCGTGAATCACTGTTTTCCCTTCACCAACGCATCCACGACGCCGGGATCGGCGAGCGTGCTGGTGTCGCCGATTTGGTCGGTCTGGTTCTCGGCAATCTTGCGCAGGATGCGGCGCATGATTTTGCCGGAGCGCGTCTTCGGCAGGCCGGGCGCGAACTGGATTTTATCCGGCACGGCGATGGCGCCGATTTCTTTGCGGACGTGGAGCGCAATGTCTTTCTTTAATTCTTCGCTCTCGGTTTCGCCGTCCTTCAACGTCACGAACGCGTAGAGCGCCTGGCCTTTGATGTCGTGCGGCATGGGCGCGACCGCGGCTTCGGCCACCTTCGGATGGCTCACGAGCGCGCTTTCGACTTCTGCAGTGCCGATGCGGTGGCCGGAGACATTGACGACATCGTCCACGCGGCCGAGCAACCAGTAGTCGCCATCGGCATCAATGCGGCAGCCGTC
>CAIOUK010000057.1 GCA_903861445.1 uncultured Verrucomicrobia subdivision 3 bacterium | reverse complement strand
GGAGCAGCTTGCCCGTGGTGCGGACTTCGGTGCCTTCTTTGACCTTCGTGTAGTCGCCGAGAATGATGGCGCCCACTTCAGTCTCTTCGAGGTTCAACGCGAGGCCGACAATGCCGTTGCCGAAGTCGAGCATCTCGTTGAGCATCGTGTCGGTGAGGCCTTCGATCTTGGCCACGCCGTCGCCGATTTCGCGCACGGTGCCGACATTCTGTTTCGCCGTCGCGGTTTTTGCGCCCGCGATCTGGGCTTCAATTTCCTGTAGCAAATTACTCATATAATCCGATTAAAAACTTTGGGCCAATTTATCCAAACGGGTCTTTACACTGCCGTCGTAAAGGTCGCTGCCGACCTGAATCCGCAAACCGCCGAGCAGCGCGGCGTCCGTCGCGAACGACAGACTCAAGCCTGCGCCGTAAATCTTCGTCAACTGCGCCGCGACCTGCGTCTGCTGGTCGGCGGCCAGCGGCGTGGCACTTTCCACGCGCGCCGTGCGGCGGTCCACATCGAGCTTCACCAAACGGTGCAAGCGCGAAAGAATTTCCACATAGCCACGCGGCTTTTTTTCCGCGAGCAACTTGACGGCCTGACGGACACGGCTTTCGTCAAGCTGGCCGTTGACCGCGCAACTACGGAACAGTTGGCGGGCTTCGCGCTGGGCTTGTTTGGAGATTTTCATCCGCCGTGATTACGCCAACTGCTTCTGCGTTTCTTCCGCGAGACGTTTTTGGTCGTCCGCCGTCAAAACTTTGCCGGTGACGGTTGTCGTGGTCTGCACCACGAGCCGGCCGACTTCGCGCTTCAATTCAGCGAGCATCTTCGCATGATCCTGCGCGGCGGCTTCGCGAGCTTTGGCGATGATCTGTTCGGCGGCGGCGATGGCCTTCTGCGTCTCAACTTCGCGGACGCGGTTGGCGGCTTCGCGCGCCTGCTCGATCATCTGGTTGGCCACATCAGTCGCCTGATTCAAAATATGCTGGCGGGCAGCCTCGGTTTTGGCGAGTTCCGCCTTGATTTTGTCGGCGTTGGCGAGGCCGTCGGCGATTTTCGCCTTGCGCGCTTCGAGGATGTTGAAAATTGGCTGGTAAGCGAATTTCCAAAGCACAACCAACGCGACGCAAAAGTCAATGCCCTGAACGAGCAGCTTCTGCCAATGGATGCCGAGCATTTCCATAACGGAATAATCTTGAATTAGGCTTTGCCGAGCACGAACGCCAGAATCGCCGCGCCTTCCGCGAGGGCGATACCGAGAATCATGATGGCGACCACGCGACCAAACATGCCGGGGTTGCGGCCGATGGCCATGGTTGCACCGGCGGCGGCGATGCCGATGCCGATGGCCGCGCCACCGAAGGCGAGACCGACGTGGACGTTACCAGCGAGGGTGGGGATTGCTTCTGCGAGCATAGTTTTTTCTTTCTTTTTTGGTTTCTAGTTTCATGCGTCCGTTCGCCGAAAGGTCTCCCGGTCGCAAATGGTTAAATCATTTCAATGGCCATGTTCCTCGTCCGAGTGCGAACAGAGCGTGCCAGCGAACACAATCGTCAGCATCGCGAACACGAATGCCTGCACCACAGCTACGAAAATTTCAAAAAAGTAAAACGGCAGCGAGAGCAGCAAGCCCATGATAAACGGCTTGCTCGACATCGTCATGGTCAGCAGCGTTTCGCCGGCAAAAACATTGCCGTAAAGACGAACCGCCAGCGCGAGCGGACGGACGAAAACGATGGAAAGCGCCTCCATCGCGCCAACGAACAGGAACATCAGCGCCACCAGCGGGAACAGCCATTTGTTGGATTCCACTTTCACGCCGAAGATATGCTTGATGGTTCCGATGATACCGTTGTAGCGGATCGCCCAGATAAAGGTCATCACCAGAAAAATTCCCGCCATCGCAAAAGTGAGGTTAGCGTCAGAAGTGGGCGGACGAATGAAAGGCAGTTCAATGTGCCCGACGGAACGCGGCCACGCCGAAAACGCTTCCCCCGATTTCACCGGCAAACCATAGCCAATGCTGCCGACGCCCGGCATCAAATCCACAAAGTTGGAAATCAGCGCAAAAATGAAATAGGTGACGGCAAATGGAAACACCCAGCGCGTCACCTTCGGTTCCAAAATCATGCCGGTCAGCGATTCCCAACCCTCCACCAAACCTTCCAACAAATTCTGAAGACCGCTCGGAACCTTGTCCGCCGCAATGCCGCGCGTGCCGACTTGGACAACAATGATAATCAACAAAACCACAGCCCAGGACAACACGATGGAGTTGGTGATTTCCAGCGACCCAATGTTAAACAGCGTGGGAGCGGACATCGGCACCAGCGGGCCGGCGTTTTCTTCCGCCGCCTTTTGAACCGCCGCCGCAGTGTTAGCCACAGCGGGCTGGGCGTGCAAATCGACTGCGGAAACCGCAGCCAAAAACACGAAAGCCAAAATGAATTTGTAAATCTGATTCACAATTACAACTAGTCGCTGACCACGCGAAAACCTTGTAAGAAAACTTCGGTGCCAGAGCCGCAGAAAATGCCTCATCGTGAAAAAATTCACAAGCATATTTTCTACTTTTTTTGATTCAACAAACTATCTGAAGCATCACCAACCGGCTCGCAGCTTCTCGGCTGATTCGCCGCGCGCCCGCAATGTCCGCAAGGACAGCGCATCGTGCCGCTTGGCCAGTCGTTCACCGCGCTCGTCCCGCATCAGCTCGCAATGGAAAAATTTTGGTGGTGTCTGGCCAAGCGCGCGATACAACAAAATCTGCCGCGCCGTGCTAACCAGCAGATCCGCGCCGCGCACTACTTCCGTGATTTGCATGGCCGCGTCGTCCACAACGCAGGAAAGTTGATACGCTGGCACGCCGTCATGCCGCCACACGACGAAATCGCCAAAGTCTTTGCCGGCGACCAATTTCTGTTCGCCATAATTTCCATCCACGAAAGAAATGATTTCGCCGTCCGGCACGCGGAAACGCCAACTATATTTGGCAGTTGGGAGTTGGGAGCTGGGAGTTGGGAATTTTTCGCGGCAAGTTCCGGGATAAATCGGCTCCTCGTCATTTTCCGGGTGCGGCGCGGTGATCGCCGACTGAATATCTTTCCGCGAGCAGGTGCAGGGATATATGAAGCCGCCGGCTTGAAGCTTTTCCAGCGCGGCGCGGTAAAAACTCATCCGCTCGCTTTGATTGTAAGGCGCAAATTTTCCGCCGATGTCCGGGCCTTCGCTCCATTCAAAACCGAACCAGCGCAGGTCTTCCAGCATCGCCTCGACGAATTCCATTTTGTAGCGCGTGGAATCCAAATCGTCGTTGCGCAAAATCAATTCGCCGCCGTGCGCGCGGGCGCGAGACTGCGCCGTCCAGAACGTTCGCGCATGGCCGAGGTGCAGATAGCCCGTCGGTGACGGCGCGAGGCGACCGCGATATTTCGGATTGGCGATTGTGGATTGCGGATTCAACGTGGAAAAATTAACCACCAAGACATCAAGGCACAAAGTTTTCTTTTCTTGGTGCCTTCGTGCCTTGGTGGTTCAGACAAAATCGTTCGGATGCGCCGCAAGCCAGCTGCTGAACTTCGGCAACGGCTGCGACAGAATTTTTTGCACCTTGGAAATATCCAGCGACGTGTCTAGCGCACGCGGCGGGCCGGGAAAATCCTTCGCCGAACCTAATTTGATTTCCGCCGTCACTTCCGGCCAGCGGCTCACCAGCAGTTTTCCAATTTCATAACGCGACAGTTTTTCCGCGCCGGCGACGTGGTATATGCCGTTGCAATTTTTCTGCGCCAGTTCCCAAACGGCGCGCGCCGTTTCCTCCGCCGGAATTGGGTTGCGAAATTCATCCGTGAACAGCGTCATCCCCTGCCCGCTTTGTAACGAGCGGCGCAATTGCTCGTTGAACGCACGGTTGCCGGAAAGCGACTTTCCCGCGTTGAGCGACGTGCGGATGACGAGGTGGTGTGGATTTTTCAGGACGATTTCTTCCGCTGCAACCTTAGTCTCGCCGTAAATGTGCAGCGGATTCACCATATCCATCTCGGTGTAATTTCCTTTGCGCCCATCGAAAACCAAATCCGTGGAAAAGAAAACGAAGGGGATTTTCGTCGCCAGATCGGCGAGAAATTTTGTGACCTCGACATTCACGCGTCGCGCGAGCGCGGGATTTTTCTGGGCGTCACTGACAGCGGTGATGGCCGCGCAGTGGATGATGAGGTGCGGTTGGTCTTTTTTGAATTCGCGTTCAACGGCAGCAAAATCAAGCAAATCAAAATCCGCGCGCGTGAGCGCCCGCACACGCCAGCGCGGGGCAAGCTGCGGCGCAGTCTGGACAAGATAATTGCCAATCAGTCCATTTGCACCTGTAATCCAAGCAATCGGTTCAGTCAACAAAGCGCTTGGTGAGATTTCCATAGGCGTCAATCCGGCGGTCGCGCAGGAACGGCCAGTGGGTGCGCGTGGTGTCCACGTTGGCGAGGTCAACGGGCACGATGAGAATTTCTTCCTTCGCGGAACCAGCCTTGGCAATGATTTCGCCAGAAGTGCCAGCGACAAAACTTTGCCCCCAGAATTCAATGCCATCGCCGCCCACGCCGTCGAGGATTTCGTGGCCGATGCGATTGACGGAGGCGACATAGCAGCCGTTGGCGATGGCATGGCTGCGCTGGATGGTTTGCCACGCGCCGTGCTGTTTCGCGCCGAACTTTTTCTTTTCGCCGGGATGCCAGCCGATGGCGGTCGGGTAGAAAAGAATTTCCGCGCCTTGCATCGCGGTCAGGCGCGCGGCTTCGGGATACCATTGATCCCAGCAAATCAGCACGCCGAT
>CAIOUK010000056.1 GCA_903861445.1 uncultured Verrucomicrobia subdivision 3 bacterium | reverse complement strand
CAGACCAGGTGAAATGGCGGCGGCCTTCACTTGAAATTGATACGCGCTGATGACGATGGTGTGGCCGGACTCGGATTGTGCGTCAAGCGGGCGCGCGCCGGTAAACGCCAGCGTCTCGCCCTGCGGCTTGAACGGCCGCTCATAAGTCGCCAGCAGCGTGTAGGCGCCCGACACCGGCGTGTGCAGTTGCACGATGTAGCCGTTCGTCGTTTTTTCCCAGTTGCGGATGTCCTTGCCGGTGAACTCGACGTTGAAATATTCGTCCGACAGCTCGACGCGGAACGCCGACACCGGCGCGCCGCTGATGACATAATTCATCACGCTGCTGCCGTAGGCGATGCCTTCGCCGATGGAAAATAAATGAAACACGTCCGCCTGCACCGTCTGCGGCAGCCGTTCCACGCGCAACGTCGCCGACCAGTTGGGTTCGCTCAAACGGAACGCCGACTGGATGCCCGCCAGCGGCTTCGGGAAAAACGCCGTGGCGATTTCCGTCAATGCCTGCGTGCGCCCCGCCGTCAGCCGGAAACCGCTGTCCGCCGACACGCCGACAAAACCGCGCACGGATTTCGCCCTCGCCACTTCGAGGCGCGGCAACGTCCAGTTCGTCTCGCCGAGCGACTGGTTGCGTTCGAGGCGAAGCTGGATCACCTGCCGGTCGGACACCGGCTGGCCATAGACGATGCGAAGCTCCGCGCCGTTGTCATCGGGCGTCTCGCCCGTAAAATAATCGCTCATGCCCGAGGCGGTCAGCTTGGCGATGGCGTAGCCTTTCGGAATGTTCAGCAACAATTCGCGCAATGGCGCTTCGCGGATGTCCAGTTCGATGTCCGCGTCCACCGCGAGTTCATTTTCGCCGAGGTTGTAGGCGAGCGTCTGCGCCACGCCAATCTCCGGCAAAATCTGGTCCGCCTGAATCTTCAACGCAAAATCCGCGCTGGAAAACCGGTAGGCAAAACGCTGGCTGCCCGTCGCGTGAAAAATGTTCGCCTCGGGAAACTGCTCCGGCGAAATCTGCGACAGCCCGCTCGCCTGCGCCACTTCGAGCCGCACCGCGCCGTCGTTCACAATGCGGAACGTGCCGGCAAACCGCGTCGCGCCCTCCGGCCGCACCTGCATCGCGTCCGCCGCCTGCGGAAACGCGCCGAGCGGCGTCTGCAACTGCACCAGAATCGCGAACGCATCCTTCTGCGGCTGGTTGAATTGGACGACCAGTTCGCGGTCGCTGGAATTGGTTACGGCAGCGACGTTCCACGACAACACCGCGTCGCCTTGCACGCGCGTGACCTCGCCTTCGCCGTGCAGTTTCAGGACGAGCCGGTTCATCTCGCCCTGCATGATTTTGCCGTTGAACAAATTCGCCTGCCGCATCAGGCCGGGGCTGATGCTGATCTGCGAAATCATGTCCGCCGCGTAAAATAATTTCCCCTCGGCCTCCGGACGCGCCTGCTTCCACGCAAAGTTCACCGCACCATCCACCGGCAGGTAGCTGACGAAATTGGTGCCGCTGCGTTTCGGCCGCGTGGCGCTGGCGAACTGAAATTCCGTGTCCGCCGCCAGCCCTTGCAACGTGACCGGCTGCACCGCGCTCGGCGCGACGCGGAAATTCACCGCGCTCCAGCCGTTGCTCTGCGTGACGGCGGCGTTGAAATGGACTTCAATCGGATAAATTCCGCGACGGTCGAACTTCGCGATAAAACGATTTTGGTTAATGCTCATCTGCCATTTCTGATGCGAGTCAAGGCTGGTGAGCGCGACCGGGCCAGAAATGAGTTCCAGCGAACCGCCCGCCGGATTGTCCACCTGCACCGTGCCGGTGAGCGTGAACGCGGCGAGGTCGCCGCCCAGTTCGCCCGTCAGCTTGAAGTCCGACAACGTGGCACCGCCGGTCGGCGTGTGATGGGTCGCGGTTGGCGGCAGGGTGCTGCACGAGGCGACGAGAGCGGCCAAAGCGCAAAGCAGAGCGGCGGCGATTTTTGTTTTCATAATTTTATCAATTTTTGCAGTTTCAACGACCGTCAATTGTCAGACCCGGGTCAAAGGTTTGTGAAAAAGTTGTCAGGCGTAGCGGCTTCCGGTTTTTCTATGAGAATTACTGCCCATGAATGACATTCAAAATCTTTCCGTTCTCTTTTGTAATTTGGGCTTCGGCAACGCCGCCAATCTCGGCACCTTTCGGCAAAGAACCTTCTACAATCCAGACGCCATTCGTTAGTCGCGCGTGATATGGTTTTTCGTTTGCGATGTGTTCTGCGCCATAGATTGGCTCCCATACTGCGACTGCAATCTTGATGGCCGTTTCTTCATTCGGCACAAAATTATCCTTTGACGTTGTCGTCATGGTGCTGCACGACGTGACGAGGAACGCCAGCGCGCAAAGCAGTGAAGTGGCGTTTTTTATTTTCACAATTTCATTTCCCCGACAAACTCTTCGCCTGGCGGATCATCCATTCCAATTTTTGCGGACGCTGGTCGGCTCCGTAAATTTGCGGCACGCCGCTCAAATCTTTCAGCAGCTCGTCCGGCGAAACTTCCTGCGCGAACGGACTCGCCGCCAGCCATTCGGAGAACGCGCTCGCCGTCGCCGCCAGCCGCATCGCGGCGCTGGCTTGTTTAAGCGCAACCGCATTGCCGGCATAAGGCACTTCCCACGAATGTTCCTGCACTTCCATCGTGCCGGGAATTTTGTAGCGCACATAAACCGTCGCCACCGGGCCGAGGCCGTCCGGCTTGGTCTCGACGGTGTAGAGCGCGTTGCCCGCCTCCTGCGCGGCGATTTCGGCGGCGAGCACCGAGTTGTCGCGGAACTGTTCCTTGGTGAGCTGATGTTTCGCGTAGCCGATCTGCCGCCAGGAAACCACGCGCTGCGGATTGAATTCCACCTGCACCTTCACGTCCTGCGCCGCCACCCGCAACGCGCCCGCGAGCTTCGCGGCAAATTCCGTGCCGGCCTCCT
>CAIOUK010000055.1 GCA_903861445.1 uncultured Verrucomicrobia subdivision 3 bacterium | reverse complement strand
TCGACCGTGCGCCGCGATTTGTCGGTCTTGGAAGCGGCGGGCGAATTGCGCCGGACGCACGGCGGCGCGCGCATCGTCACGCCGAAGTCGGATGAATTTGCGTTCTCCGCGCGCGACACGCATCAGCTTTCGGAAAAAGAACTGATCGGCAAGGCGTGTGCGGCGCTCATTGGCTCGAATCAAAGCGTGATTCTCGACGCCGGCACGACGGTCTATCACGTCGCGCGGCATCTCGAAGAAAAAGCGCCGCAGATCGTGACCAACTCGCTGCCGGTGGCGAACCTGTTCGCGTCGGCGAACAAGGTGGAAGTGATTTTGGCCGGCGGCGTGATTTATCCGCGCCTCGGTGTGCTGGTCGGGCCGATGACGGTCGAGGCGTTTTCCAAAATGCGCGCCGACGTGGCGATCATGAGCGCCGGCGGCATCACGCTCGAAGGCGTCACGAACTCGCACACGCTGCTGATTGACATCCAGCGCGCGATGCTGAAGGCCGCGCAGAAAATTATTTTCTGCCTCGACCACACGAAATTTGGCCGACAATCCGTTTCGCCGCTGTGCGGTCTCGACATGGTGGACACGATTGTCACCGACAGCCACGCGCCGCAGGAATTGGTCGCGTCGCTCCGGGCGCATGGAGTCGAGGTTATCGTTGCGCCGACAACGTCGAGCAATGATGGCAATGGCGAAATCGCAGCCCATAAAATTTCTCACTAATAACTTTTTAATGAATCTCTCAGAAAAAGTCAGATTGGCCGGCGTCGTGGGCGCGGGGGGCGGCGGATTTCCGACGCACGTCAAGCTCAACGCCAAGGCCGAAACCGTCATCGCCAACGGCGCGGAGTGCGAACCGCTCCTGCACAAGGACGCGGTGACGATGGAAGAAAGCGCCGCTGAACTTGTCCGCGGCATGCAGCTCGCGATGGAAGCCGTCGGCGCGAAGGAAGGCGTGATCGGCGTCAAAGGCAAAAAGAAACACGCCGTCGAAGCTGTGCAAGCCGCGAGCAAAGGCACGAATGTCCGCGTCCAGTTGCTCGGTGATTATTATCCGGCGGGCGACGAATACGATTTGGTTTACAACGTCACCGGCAAATTGATCCCGCCGGGCGGCATTCCCATCGCGGTCGGCGCGATCGTCAATAACGTCGAGACGTTTGTGAACATCGCCCGCGCGCACGACGGCAAACCGCTTACGCACAAAATGCTCACGATCGCCGGCGCGGTAAAATCGCCCGTGACGCTCAAAGTCCCCATCGGCACGACGTATCGCGAGTGCATCGAATATGCCGGCGGCCTGACGACCGACGACCCGGTGTTGTGCCTCGGCGGTTTGATGATGGGAACCACCGCCGACAATCTCGATACGCCGGTCACGAAGACTTCCACTGGCGTTATCATTTTGCCGCGCACGCATCACACGATTGAACGCAAGCTCAAGCCCGGCAAGCAGCAGGCGGCCATCGGCAAATCCGCGTGCGACCAATGCCGCTATTGCACGGAATTTTGCCCGCGCTTTCTGCTCGGTTACGCCGTCGAGCCGCATCAGGTCATGCGCACGCTGGCCTTCACCGGCACCGGCGAAGATTATTACAATCAGTGGGCGGCGATGTGCTGTTCCTGCGGTTTGTGCACGCTCTATTCCTGCCCGGAAGAATTATTTCCCAAGGAAGCCTGCGACGATGCCAAGTCCATGATGCGCGCCAAACAAATAAAATGGACCGGTCCGATGAACCCGAAAGTCCACGCGATGGCCGATGGCCGCCGCGTGCCGATCAAGACGCTCGCCAAAAAAATGCACGTCCTTGATTATGATTTGCCCGCGCCGTATCTGCGTCAGGAAATTTCGCCGAGCCGTTTGATTTTGCCATTGAAGCAGAGCGCGGGAACACCTTGTATTTCCAAGGTGAAAGTCGGCGAACGCGTGAGCTTCGGACAAATCATCGGCGAACCCGCACCGAACGCGCTCGGCGCGATCTTGCACGCGCCGATGAACGGCGTCGTGCGCGAAGCGAACGACAAAGTGATCATTTTGGAGAAATAATTTTATGGCTGATAAATCTGTTGGATTAATTGAACTGTCGAGCATCGCCGCCGGCTTCCAAGTCGCGGACACGATGCTCAAAGCGGGCAACGTGCGCCTGATTTTGTCGCGCTCGATTTGCTCCGGCAAATACATGGTGCTCATTGGCGGCGAGACCGCCGGCGTCGAGGCCGCCGTCGAAGCCGGTTGCGAAGCGGCGGGCGGCTGTCTGATTGACAGCTTCGTCATCGCCAATTTGCATCCCGATGTTTTCGTCGCGCTCGGCCGCACGCAGCCGGCGGAGGCCAATGGCGCGCTCGGCATCATCGAGTCATTCAACGTCGCCACGCTCATTCAGGCCGCCGACACCGTCGCCAAAACTTCCGATGTGCAGCTGCTCGAAGTCCGTCTCGCGATGGCGATGGGCGGAAAAGCGTTTTGCTCGATGACCGGCGACGTTTCCTCCGTCAATGCCGGCGTCGCTGCCGGTCGCGCCGTGCTCGCCGAAGCCGGCGTGCTGGTGAATGCCGTGGTGCTGTCCCGTCCGCATCCGGACGTTTACCGAGAAGTGGTTTGATTTAATTTTCCGCCGCCGCGTGGCGGGATTGCCGCTTGGGCAAGGAACGGTCGCGGTCGCGGATGACCGACCAATTTTCTGCCGGCAGAAATTCCTTCAGAAAATTCGGCGCGTCGCGGCGGCCAGTGCGCTGGCAATCCTGCCAGAAAGTTTCTGCGACGAGCTTTTGGTTGAGCGCCAGTTCGTGGGTGAGAAATTCAAACAGCAACTCCATCAACCGCGCCAGCGCGATGCTGTCGGTGCGGTGAATCTTGGCGAACAGCCAGTCGCTGAAGCGCAGAAAGTTATTGAATGGCGATGCACCATTGCTCCAAATCAGCGGCGTAACGGCGACGAAGTTGCCGCTGTTGCCGACCAGATCCCAGTAGCGCGCAAATCGGCGCAGCCTTTGCATCATGGCGAAATCTAAAAGTTTGTTCTGTAAAATTTCGTAAGGCGGATGTGCGTTGTAAATCATCTGCCATTCGTCGTCGTGCCGGATAATCGGCGTGCCGCGCAGACGTTTCAAAATGCCCACCTGAATTTCCTGCGGGCCGAGTGCGATGAGCCGGTCGAAGCCGGCGGCAAAACTTTCCAGCGTTTCACCCGGCAGCCCGACAATCAGATCGGCGTGGATGTGAACGTTCGTTTTCTGGCGCAGAAAATTAAAATTATCCGCCATCCGCTCGTAATTCTGCCGGCGGCTGATGAGCGAACCGACTTCGGGATTGAACGTCTGGATACCCACCTCGAATTGCAGCGAGCCGGCGGGAAATTTGGCGATGACTTCGCGCAACTCCGCCGGTAGCCGGTCGGGAATCATCTCGAAATGAAAAAACATTCCGGGCTGATAGCGTGCGAGGAAAAATTCCAGCAGCGCCTTGCTCGTGAGAAGGTTCAAGTTGAATGTGCGATCTACGAATTTAAATTGCTTCAATCCGCAATCCAAAAGTTTTTGCATCGCCGCGAGAAATTTATCCAGCGGAACTTGGCGCACAGGAATGTCCAATGATGACAGGCAAAACTCGCAGGTGAACGGACAGCCGCGCGAGGCCTCGACATAAACGATACGATGCGCGAGGTCCGCCTCCGTGTAAAAATCGTAGGGCAGGGCGAGGCACGAAAAATCGGGCAATTCGGCGGTGATGATTTTTGGCAACGCGGTAGGGGCGCGCTGCGGTGCGCCCTGGCCGAGCGGCAGCTCGGCCCTACCAACTAAAAGCGCCCGGCACACCTCGGCAAATTTCAAGTCCGCCTCGCCGGTGATGACGTGGTCGGCGAGTTCCACGATTTTCTGTCCTTCGGTTTCGTAGCTGACTTCGGGGCCGCCGAGAATGATTTTAATTTCGGGACGAATTTTTTTTATCGCGGTGATGACTTCAGTTGTTTCCGTGACGTTCCAAATATAAACACCGAAGCCAAGAATTTTTGGTTCGCGCGCGAGCAAGGTTTCCGCGATGTCCAGCGGGCGCAGGTTGATGTCGAACTCTGTGATGACCGCGCGCGGCTGCAACTCGCCGAGATTGGCGAAGAGATAGCGCAGCCCGAACGCGGCGTGGATGAACTTCGCGTTGAGCGTGGTGAGCACAATGTCCGGCATCCCGGTCAAAGTAGCAGCCACCGCCGTGCGAGCCAAAGCTGAAATCCATTTCCCGTTTGGAAGCAAACAGACATTTCCGGTTTGACCTTGGCCGCCAAAAGCGCGACAACTGCGGTGGCTATGAACCTGAAACGCTGGTTTGTCTGGACGTGTCTCGCGCTGGTGGTGGTCGCCGAAATTCTTTTGTTCCGCGCGAATCATGACCGCGAGGCGGCCGTGACGGACTGCCGCGCTGCCCAGCAGGACCGGCGACTGGCGCAGGCGGAACTGGCGGAGTTGAAAACTTCCAATGCTGGCTCGCAGGCCGGGGAAAATGCGCGCTTGCGCAAGCAGAATGAAATTCTCACCGCCAAACTCGCCGCCGCGCAGACCACGCTGGCGCAGTTGCAGGCGGAAAACCAGCGGGTGGCGAACAGCTTGGGCACGGCGCGCACCGCGCTGGAATTGCAGCAGCAGCATCTGGCGCAGTTGCAGGAGGAAAAACAGCGCGTGGCCGTCGCCGGCGTGGCGGTCATCAACCAAAATGCCTGTATCAATAATCTCCGGCAGATTGATGCGGCCAAGCAACAATGGGCGCTCGAAAAAAATAAAACTGACGACGTCGTGCCCGGGGTGCAGGATTTACTCCCGTATTTGAAAGATGGTCTTTTCCCGGTTTGTCCCGACGGCGGCAGCTATTCCATCAACGCCGTCGGTGAACGCCCGACCTGTTCATTGCCGGGACATATCTTGCCGCAGTAAAGACGGGGTTTCATCGGTGCGCGCCCGATTTCATTCTTGGCTTTCCACGTTCTTCAGTTACTTTAACCGTTCTTAAAATTTATGATTGAGACTGACATCGAACTGCTGAAAGGCATCGCCAACACCCTGCGCATTCACTCCATCGAAGCCACCACGGCGGCTGGCAGCGGCCATCCGACTTCCTGCTGCTCGGCGGCGGATGTCGTCGCCGCGCTCTTCTTCGGCCACATGAAGTATGACGCGAAGAATCCGCATTTCTACAACAACGACCGCTTCATTCTCTCGAAAGGCCACGCCGCGCCGCTGCTTTACGCCGCGTGGGCGGAAAACGGTTTCGTCCCGATTCCCGAATTGTTGAAGCTCCGCCAGTTCGGCAATGACTTGGAAGGCCATCCCACGCCGCGTCTGGCGTTCGCCGATGTGGCGACCGGTTCGCTCGGCCAGGGTCTCGGCGTCGGCGTCGGCATGGCACTCGCCGCGCGTCAGGATCAGTTGGATTACAACACCTACGTTTTGCTCGGTGACGGCGAAATCGCCGAAGGTGCCGTGTGGGAAGCCGCGTCGCTCGCAGGCTTTTACAAGTTGAGCAATCTTATTGCGATTGTGGACGCGAACCGCCTTGGCCAGAGCCAGGCAACGGCGTTCGGTCACGATATCAAAGTTTATGTGAAACGCTTTGAGTCGTTCGGCTGGCGCGTGGAAACTTTGGAAGACGGTCACGACATGGAAGAAATCATGGAAGTGTTGAGCGGCGTCGGCCTCGACGAACGTCCGCTGGCCATCATCGCCAAGACC
>CAIOUK010000054.1 GCA_903861445.1 uncultured Verrucomicrobia subdivision 3 bacterium | reverse complement strand
CTGCACGCTGGGTAGCACTGTGACGCCGTCGCACGTGCTCCCGTAAGCATATTCATTTATGCCACTTCAAAAACCCGGGGCGCAAGCTCCGGGTTTTTTTATGCCCATTCTTTATTTTTCTGGGTTTGATTGTGGCATCGATTGTGCTAATTTAAAAAGTAAGCGGTTCCAGCAGGCAATTTGTGAACAGTCCCGTTATCATCCTATAACCCGCCGGCTGGAGGTTCACACCGCTTCAATAAAAAAATGAAAACCATGCGAACAGTCCGTTTGCGGGGGTTTACGCTGGTGGAGATAATGATCGTCGTTGCCATCATTTCCTTGCTGGCCGCGATTGCCATTCCTGCCCTGTTACGTGCGGGGGCTAGGTCTCAAGCCACCGTCTGCATCAACAACCTCCGCCAGATTGATACCGCCGTGCAGCAATTCTCGGTCGAGGCCGGCAAACATGTTGGCGATGTCATTAACTATCCCAATGATTTGACGCCCTATGTTAAACTAAATCAAAAGGGACAGATTCCGCCCTGCCCGGCCGGTGGCACCTACACCCTGAACGCGGTGGGCACTGTCCCTTCAGCTCAATGCTCACTGGGCACTACGGTGAATCCGGCACATTTGCAACCGTAGGAAATCTGTTACCCACACACGCGCAAGGCTTTCACGCCTTGCGCTTTTTTGTGTCTGCGCAACCTCGCTGGCAGATTAAAACCACCAATTTTTCCCGGTGCCAAGCCAGCTGACATTTTTCGCTAGAAAAAATGTGTTGAAACCAACATTCTTGGTGCTGGCATGACTACGATTTTGCAAACCGAAAAATTGCGCGTCGAATACCGCAGCCGCGATTTCCGGCAGACCACCAAAGTCGCCCTCGTCGGCCTCGATCTCGAAGTTCGCGCCGGCGAAGTCTTCGGCTTCCTCGGCCCGAATGGCGCGGGCAAGACCACGACCATGAACGTCCTGCTTGGCTTCGTCCCGCCGACCAGCGGCACTGGTCGACTTTTCGGCATTGATGTGCGTCAGCCCATCGCCCGCCAGCGCATCGGCTATCTGCCGGAGCAAACCTATTATTACAAATTTCTGACCGCCGAGGAATTGCTCCGCTTCTACGCCAAAATTTTCGGGCTGGCCTATGCAGAAATGGATAAACGGATTACCAACCTCCTAAAACTGGTCGAACTCGAACACGCCGCCAAACGGCCGATCAAATCCTATTCCAAAGGAATGCAACAGCGGGTCGGCCTGGCGCAGGCACTCATCAACAATCCCGATCTGCTCGTCCTCGATGAACCCACCAGCGGCCTCGACCCGTTGGGCCGCATGAAAGTCCGCGAAATCATCCAGCGGCTCAAAAACGAAGGCAAAACGGTTTTCTTTTCCTCGCACGAACTCGGCGAAGTGGAAACCATTTGCGACCGCGTCGCCATCATTCATCAGGGCGAACTCAAGGCCGTCGGCTCCGTCGCCGAAATTTCCGCTGGCCACGAAAATCTGGAAAAGGCATTCCTCAAAATCGTCGGTTTTCAACCTTCACCCCTGCTGCCATGAATAAAATTTTCGCTCTCGCCGGCGTCGTCATCAAGGAACTTTACCGTCGCAAGGATTTTTATGTCCTGTTCGTCCTGACTGCCGTGCTCACTTTTGCGGCCAGCGCGGTCAATTTTTTTCAGGACGAAAAAATCATCCGCTACGTCAAGGATATCTGCCTGCTGCTCATCTGGATTTCGTCCCTCGTCATCGCCATCGTCACCACCGCGCGGCAGATTCCCGCCGAACGCGAAGCGCGCACCATTTTCCCGCTGCTCGCCAAGCCGGTGTCGCGCGCGCAGGTCATCGCCGGAAAATTTCTCGGTTGCTGGCTGGCTGCCGGCATTGCGCTCGTGGTTTTTTATTTTTTCTTTGCCGTCATCGCCAGTTCGCGCGAACACACCTGGCCGGTGGTGATGTATTTTCAAGCCGCGTGGATGCAATGGTGCCTGCTCGCCGTCGTCATCGCACTCGTGCTGCTCGGCTCGATTTATTTTGCCGCGCCGTCGTCCACGTCCACGATTTCCTTCATCGTGGTCGCCGGCATCATGCTCGTCGGCGGCCACCTAAATACCATCGCCCTCTCGCAACCGGAGCCGATGCAAAGCGTGCTGGCGGGCGTCTATTATTTCATCCCGCACCTCGAATGGTATTATCTGAGCGACTTCGTGGTCTATAACATGGGCTGCGTTTCATGGGTGAAAATTCTCGCGGCCACACTTTACGCTGCCGCTTGGACGGGAATATTTCTCACACTGGCGTGGCTTGGCTTCCGCCGCAAAAATTTGACGACCTGATGAAAATCTCCCCGCCGCTCACGCTCGCCGCGCTGCTGGCACTGGCGTTCACGCTGGCCATCGGCCTCGCGCCGCAAGCCGCCGGTTGGAGCCAGCGCGACAAGGCGGGCAACGTCTTCGGCCTTATGTTTGGCGATGGCCGCAAGCTGTTCGCCAACCAGTTTTTCACGATGGCCGACGTTTATTTTCACAGCGGCTACTATCCGTCCGTCTTTGATAAAAATTCCGACGAGGAAAAGGAAATCATCTCCCACTCTCACGGCAAAAAGGAATCCGAGGAAGACGAGAAGAACGAGGATTTTCTCGGCAAGCCTAAGGACTGGATTGACGCCTTTGGTCGCAATTTCAAAATCACCAAGCACACGCATCTGGAACACGGCAATGAGCGCGAAATTCTGCCGTGGCTGCGTCTCGCCGCTGATCTTGACCCGCAAAAAATCGAAACCTACACCGTCGGCGCCTTTTTCCTGCGCGAACACTTGAACCGCCCCGACCAGGCCGAGGCGTTTCTGCGCGAAGGTTTGCGGAACAATCCGGATAGTTGCGAAATCCTATTTGAGCTTGGCCGGCTTTATCACGAAAGCCTTCACGACCTGAATCGCGCCCGGAATGTCTGGGAGCTGGGCGTCAGAAAATATCTCGCCCTCCCGCCGGCCAGTCAAAAGGAAAGCAAATTGATCTTTGAAGAAATCGTCGTCAATCTGGGACACCTCGAAGACGAGGCGGGCAATTACGCTCAAGCCATCAACTGGTTGCACGCAGCCCAGAAGGTTTCACCCGCACCTGACGCGCTCCAAGTGCAGATTGACGCCATCCAGAAAAAAATTTCCGCCAAGCAGCCGTGACAATTCCGCTTGGTCTTTCCGCCGCCGCTCTGCTTTAATTTCCCCGTGAAACCGCGCTCGTCCAAAATCAAACGTCACACGAAGGAAACCCAAATTTCCATCCACCTCAATCTCGATGGTAAGGGCAAAGCCAAAATCCGCACCGGCCTCCCGTTTTTCGACCACATGCTCACGCTCTTCGCCAAGCACGCCACGATGGATTTGGATTTGCGCTGTGACGGCGATCTCGAAGTGGACGCGCACCACACCGTTGAGGATTGCGGCATCGCGCTCGGCCAGGCCATCGCCACCGCGCTCGGCGACAAACGGGGCATCCGCCGTTACGGATGGGCAGCACCCCGGCCAAGTGGAAAAAAAACAGGTGCCGAAGCCTATGTGCCGATGGACGAATGTCTAGCCCGTTGCGTCGTGGATTTCAGCGGCCGGCCTTTCCTCGTCTGGCGCGGGCTGGACAAATATTCGCAGAAAATCACCGACGCGGAAAAAAATCAGGATGCGTCGAGCCGGTTCCGGTTCGGCCTCGCGCGGGAATTTTTTCAGGGTTTCGCGAACGAAGCCCGCTGCAATCTGCACCTCGAACTGCTCTACGGCGACGAACCGCATCACATTGTAGAGGCGCTGTTCAAGGCCTTTGCCCGCGCCGTGGACATCGCCCGCCAGCACGATCCACGCATCGCCGGGCAATTGCCCAGCACCAAGGGCAAGCTCTGATCCCGCCCCGAGTCGCACTTAAACAAACTTCCGCAGCACCGCGCCCAGCCGGCGAATGCCTTCGCGGATGTCGGCAGTGCTGGCATTTCCAAAGCTGAGGCGCATTTCATTCGCCGGTTTGCGCCGCGTGGCATCATCGGCGTAACACAGCTCGCCGGGAACGTAGAGCACGTCGTGTTTCAATGCAGTTTGGAAGATTTTTGAGTTCACGCCCGCGGAAATTTTCTTTGGTAGCCGCGCCCAGAAATAAAGTCCGCCGGCAGCTTCCCAGATTTCCACGGACGCCGGAAAATATTTTACCAGCGCCGATTTCATTACGCAGGCCTTGCGGGCGTAATTGTGCCGCGCCTTCACCACCTGCCGGTCGTAAGTTTCGTCAGCCAGAGCGCGGGCCAGCAAATGCTGGAGCAGATTCGCCGTGCCGAAATCGTGATTGCCCTTGATGCGTAGCACGGCGGTAAACAGTGGTTCCGGCAAAATGCCGAAACCCACGCGCACACCGGTCGCAAACGGCTTACTGTAAGTGCCGGCGTAAATCACGCGGTCGCGCGCGCCGGGCATTGTAAGTGCTGTCGGTGGCGTGGTAGGGCCGAGCGGCGGCTCCGCCTGGCTGACCGGCAGGTCAGCCCTACCGGGAAAAGCCAGTTCGCGATAAGCGGCGTCTTCCAGCAGATAAATCGGATGGCCGGCAGCGCGCTCAAATCTTTTCAGCAGTGCCAATGCCGCGCATTTTTTGGCGAGCGTCGTAGTCGCGCCGGTCGGGTTTTGAAAATAGGTGACGAGGTAAAGTGCCTTCACGCGGCGGAGTTCGCCGGATTTCTGCAACTGCGTCAGAACTTTTTCCAGATGTGCCAAATCGAGGCCGTCGCGCTCCAGCCGCACGCCGCGCGCGCGGAGGCCGCGACTTTGCAGGATGCTCAGAAAAACAAAATAAGTCGGGTCTTCCACCAGCACGAGGTCGCCTTCGTCGCACAGCGCTTCCATCGTCATGTAAAGCAGTTGCTGCGAGCCGCCGGTGATGATGACGCGCTCGGGCGAATACGCGCGATCGTGTCCGCCGTCCAGCTTTTGCAGGTGCGTCGCGGTGAGCTGCCGCAATGTTTCCTCGCCAGCGGTGGTGCCGTATTGCAGGGCAGGCTGGCCGGTTTTTGCCGAATGGAGAATTTGATTGAGCAGCCGACGCGAGGCTTCGACGGGCAGCGTGGCGTTATCCGTGAACCCGACGGCGAGCGAGATAAGTTTAGGCCGCGCCAGCGCGGCTTTCATCAACCACGAAATCGGCGGCGGCGCGGTGCGTTGACCGAGATCGGACAGGGCGGTTTTCATTTCAATTCCGCGCGCCGAACACGGCGTCAAGAATCACTTCCTTGGTTTTCCAGATCAGCGCCATCGTCATTGCCAGTGGGAGCAGTATGAAAAATATCAACATCAGGCTGCTGAACCGATCCAGCCAGACCAACACCGGTGACGGCTGGCCGAGCGACATCAGGCTGGCGAAAGCGATGGCAAAAAATAGCAGCGCGACGAGCAGCCAGCGATTGAGCGCGGTGAACTGCCGCGTCTCATGCCGCAGCGTTTCGTCCGGCAGCATCGCGCCGAGACGCCGGAGAACGAGGTTCAGATTGAACAAGAACAGCACCCCGGCAAGTTGCATGACCCTGATGGCGGCAGTGAAGAAAATTTGTTCCGGCATCCGGTTGTGCCAGTAGATGAACGGGCACAGGCCGAGCAAAACGAGCGCCAACAACTGCGCGCGGTCGAGCGCCTGCCGCCACGGACGTTCCTGCCGCTGGAAATCCGACATCTGCCACAGGCCATAGACGAGCAGCGCGTTGACGGCCAGCGCGGGCAGAAAACCCAGCGGCTTGAGCCATTCGGCGCGGGCGGTCTCGGCGCAGACGAGCAGCGCCACGGGCAAACCCCAGAATAGCGCCGACAGCCCGCGTGCGAGTTTGCCGAGCGAGCGGAGTAATGGCGGATGGGGCGCGGTCATCGGGGAAATTATGAAGTAAAAAAGCGGCTGGATGAAATACATTTCTTCCCGCCAAGACCGCCGACAAAATCTAACCGCCAAAGGAGATTTATCCCCGGATTATTTTGTCGGCGGGGTTACCGTCGGCAGAAACTGTTTTGCGAAGCGAATCAGGCGGTTGCCCGACATCCGAAAACGCAGCAGCCCCCGCATAAATCCCTGCTGCGGGAAACCGATTTTATGCAGATAATTCACCTCTGCAATCACCTGATTCACACTGGCGCAGCCCGCCACCGCGCGAATAAGCAATAAATCTGGTTGGAAGTAAGTCCCGTAAACTGACCACATCAAGATGCCAAACGGCCGGTAATGGGGCGGAAGGGATGCCATCAACACCCGTTTCTCAAACGCCGTCGGCGGAATCCCCAACCGGGCACAACAAGCATCCTGAAATCTGGTTGTCACCGGCACGCCAGTCCTCCGCCCGGACGGGAAGGCTTGAATCTTCCGGTTAACGGGGTTGAAATCCGTTTCGAGAATCAAACGACTCTCAATGGTTGGAGTATTTAAATTCATACGGTGGCTGACGAACAACGTAGTCGAATTAAGCACTCTGTTTCCAGACCGACTCCATGAACGCCGGAATAAAAGTCAATGAACGCAAGGTGGCGGCAGTTTTAACGCGGCGAAAACACGTCTCCGAATAGGTTTTTTGTTAATAAAGGCGAAACCTCCTTGCGGTTGCACTGGCCGACCCGACCGCTGGCAAGAACCTGAAGCGGTCAAAAATTTAAGTAAGTATAGCCCTTTAGTCCGCGTTCGTATTCGTCGAGCAGGCGCATGGCTTCGTTCGGTTTCATGCGGTCGGACTTGATGGCTTCATCCATCTGTGCCTTCATGCGGCGCTTGAGTTCGTTCTCATCGTATTGCACGGCGGCGAGCGACTGGACGATGGTCGCGCCTTCGATGATTTCCTCGATGTAATAGCCCGCAGGTTCATCCGGTTCGAGGAAGACGTGGACTTCGTTGACGCGGCCAAAGAGATTGTGCAGGTCACCCATGATGTCCTGATACGCGCCCATCAGAAAAAAACCGATGTGATACGGCTCCTGCTGGCCGTTGCCGTTGGTGTTGAGCTGGTGCAGCGGCAGCGTGTCGCGCACGTCGCGCAGGTCAATGAACTTGTTCACCTGCCCGTCGGAATCGCAGGTGATGTCCACGAGTGTGGCCTCGCGTGTGGGCCGCTCATTGAGCCGCGCGATGGGCATGATGGGAAACAATTGGCCGAGCGCCCAATGGTCGAGCAGCGACTGGAACACGGAAAAATTGCAGAGATACTGGTCAGCTAGTGTGTCCTTGAGCTTGATGATTTCCTCGGGCATATACGGCTGACCCTTGTAGCTCTCAACCACATCGCGGCTGATCTGCCAATATAAGTCTTCGATCTTCGCCTTGTCCGGCAAGTCCATCATGCCGAGCGTGAACATGTGTTGCGCGCCTTCGCGGTGATCCAGCGCGTCGTGATAGGCTTCCAGCTTGTTGTGCCGAGAAATGTTTTTGCGGATATCGAGCAGTTCGCCGACGAGCGGATGTTCGTTGTCGCCGTATTTCAAAAATTCGCCGGGCCGGATTTTTTCAATCGCGCCGAACACCTCGACAATTAAAACGCTGTGGTGCGCGACGATGGCACGTCCGCTTTCGCTGACGATGTCGGGAGGCGGCACACCCTCGGCGTTGCAGACATCGGCGATGTAATAGACCACGTCGTTCGTGTATTCCTGCAGCGTGTAATTCGTCGAGCTGTCAAACGCCGTGCGGCTGCCGTCGTAATCCACGCCCAGCCCGCCGCCGACGTCGAGGAATTCAATCGCGAAACCCATCTTGAAAATTTTCGCGTAAAGCCGCGCGGCCTCCTGCACGGCTTTTTTCACGGTCAAAATGTCCGGCACCTGCGAGCCGATATGAAAATGCAGCAGCTTCAAACAATGGCCGAGATTTTCGGCCTTGAGCATTTCCGTGGCCGCGAGCAGTTCCGCCGTGCTCAAGCCGAACTTTGCATTCTCGCCGCCGCTTTCGGCCCAGCGGCCCGCGCCCTTGCTCAACAGCCGTGCGCGGATGCCGACGAGCGGTTCCACGCCGAGCGTCTTGGAAAGCGTGATGATCTGGCGCAGTTCCTCCAGCTTCTCAACGACGAGGATGACGCGCTTGCCGAGTTTGATGCCGAGCAGCGCCATCTTGATGAACTCCGCGTCCTTGTAGCCGTTGCAGATGATGAGGCAGCCTTGATGATTTTGCAGCGCGAGTCCGGCGTAGAGTTCCGGCTTGCTGCCGACTTCGAGCCCGAAATCAAACGGCTTGCCGGCATCGAGAATTTCTTCGACCACTTCGCGGAGCTGGTTCACCTTGATCGGAAACACGCCGCGATACTTGCCCTGATAATTGAATTCCGTGATGGAGCTTTGAAAGGATTTGTTAATTGCCTCGACGCGATGCCGGAGAATATCCTGAAAGCGGATCAATAGCGGAAATTTAAGGCCACGGCTTTTGGCCTCCTCGATCACATCCGAGATTTCCACGGCGGCCCCGTTTTCCTGCAAAGGCCGCACCACGACGCGGCCGCTCTCGCTGATGTCAAAATACTTCGCGCCCCAGCGCTGGATGTTGTAAAGCGTGCGGGCGGATTCGATGTTCCACGGCGGCGGCGCAACGGTCGGGTTATTCATCTCGGTGATTCGGACAAGCGAACTATAAAAAGCTGCGCGCAGAAATCAACACCCGCCTTGAAAATATTTTGCAACAAATGCGCACGTTGGGATTCAACCAAACACGCCTTGAGGAAAATTTCCCGCTGCCGAAGCAGGAAAAATTATTCAAAACTTGCGGGCGCGGCGGAGCCGGACTTGGATTGCAGCCACGCGTCAAAATCCTTCTGGCTTTGCACGACGATGAAGCCGCCAGCCATCGCAGCGTGGCCGTTGCCACAGAGCTGGGCGCATTCAATCTGGAAGCGACCGAGCTTCGTCGGCGTGAACGTGCAGGGAATCCGCAGGCCGGGAATCGCATCCTGCGTCAAGCGCATGGCGACAAGTTTCAGCGAATGAATCACGTCCTTGGAACTCAAATAAATCAACACGGGCTTGCCAATCGGAACGTGAATTTCATTGAAGACCTGCACGTCGTCTTTGCCGGCGGGATCGGCGGGATCCACGCCAAAGACGTTGTTGTCCGAAATGAGTTTCATGTTCTGCTGGCCGAACTTGCCATCCACACCGGGATAACGCGCGTTCCAAGCGAATTGCTGCGCCATGATCTGGATGACAGTGGCTTCTTCCGGCTTCGGAAACTTGTCCACGCTCTTCGCCCAAATCGGTAGCGCGATGGCGATGAGCAGCCAGGCTTCGGCAAGGACGACGGCGAGTTCGGTGTATTTCGGAATCTTGCTGGTCGAACCTTCATGGTCGGCGGCGGCGGCGCGACGGGCATTGAAGCGCCAGAGGACATAGACAAAATAAAGGCTCCAGCCGACAAACAGCGCGAGCATGAGGTAATGCACATAGACCATGAGGTCGTCAATGAGCTTGGCTCCGGCGGCGGCGCGTTCCGGCAGGCAAAGGATGTGGTAGGCAAACCAGTCGTTCATAGATTAAAGCTTGGGAGTAATTTCTTTATCGAGTGCCTCGCTCTTGCGGATGGCGTAAATCAAAAAGGTCAGGAACGCGCCGAGCACCGTGGCGACTACGACACCCAGCGTGAGAATCGCCCAGTTCATGCCGTCGGCCATCGGGGAATCTATGTTCCCGCCAAAACAGGCAGCGCAGGCAAAGATTTTTGCCGGCGCGAGCGTGACGAGGAACAAAATGATTTTCAAAGCTGGTTTCACAGGTAGCTGACGTTTTTCAGTTTCCTTAAAAAATAAACGCCATAGACAATGACGAAAATGCCGGTGACGATTCCCATCACGCCCCACAGCGGGCTACCGGACTGGAACGCCCACGCCGCACAGCCGAACGAAAGCGAGGTCAGCAGCGTCACAAAAATGAGATGAACAGCTTTCAGCGACATAAGTTCAGTGGCTGGCGGTGCCGGGCGGAAAACCGTTCGTCGCCCAAATGGTCAGGCCGAAAAGTCCGATGGCAAAAAATACGGTGAAGGCCAACACGGTATAAACGAGCTTTTTCTCCGACAGCAAGTGCATCAGGTAGCCGGCGACGAGAAAGGCGTTGATTGCCGCAATGGCGAGAATGAGCGCAACTTTGAGCGTCCAGCCGTCGCCGAGGTGCGCGAACGAGGTGGCGATCATGCAGCCGGTGGTGATCACCAGCACAAGGAAGATGACCGCACAGAGTCGGCCGTAGCTTTGCAGGGAAACAGGTTTCTCGCTCATAAAAGGTTCAGGTCAAATAAAACACCGGGAACAGAAAAATCCAGACCAGATCGACAAAATGCCAGAACAGGCCGGAAACTTCCACGCGGTTGGTGAAGCGTTCGGGATCGGTCTTCCACATTTTGCTACCCGGTCCCCAGAGGTAGAAAATCACCAGCGCACCGCCAAGGATGTGCAGTCCGTGCAGGCCGGTCATGGTGAAATAAATCGCAGTGAAGGTGTTGTGCCACGGGCCGTAGTTCTGCATTTTCTTAATGTCAGCAGCGGCGATGATGAGTTCCTTGTGAACCGCCTTTTTTGCCTCTTCACTACGCAAATCCATCAGTTCCTTGCGGTCTTCAACGATGTGGCCTTCGAGGGTGACGGTGCCGGTTTTTTTGGCTAGGTCGAAGTCAGCAGACTGTGATTTGAAATGGCCGTCGGCAAATTTGCCGGCATATTCACCACTGCCAATGGCGATTTCATAATGGTTGAACTTGTCGTGGTATTCGTAAGATTTGATTCCGAGAAACGCCAGCGCCAACAGTAGCGTGCTGGCGTGGAAAAATTTGAATTTGCCGAAGTCGCGCACCTTGCACGCCGCCCACGCGAGCAGCGTGGTGATGGCCGAGAGCGCCAGCAGCAGCGTGTTAATGGTGCCGAGCGTGACGTTGAGCCAGCCGTGCGGCCATTCGCCGGGCGCCGCGCCGACCCGCAGTAAAACATAGGCCGAGAACAACCCGCCGAAGAGCATGACTTCCGACGCGAGGAAAAGCCACACGCCGAGCTTGGCGTTGTAAAGGCCGGTGTCCGGCCGGATTTCAGTGGTGTAGGGAATTTGCATGGAAATTAGTATGCGTAGTGTCAGTGGTGCGCAGTGGCGGGTTTGGGCGCGGGCGAGCCGGCATCGGGTTCGTCCTGCGGCGTGAAATCAGCGGCGTGACCGGGCTGGCTGTATTCGTAAGGCCCGCGGACGACGTGCGGTTCGTGCGCGAAATTGCCATGCGGCGGCGGCGTGGGCGTTTGCCAGTCGAGTGTGGTCGCGCCCCACGGATTGTCGCTATTCACCTTCTCGCCGTGGCTGATGCTGTAAAACAAATTGATGATGAACGGAATTTGTGCGATGCCCAGCGCGATGGCCGCCCAGAGAATAAAGCCGTTCAACTGCATCACACTGCCGGGTAGCGCGTCAATGGCGTTCGGCACGCGCGCGGCGGAATAATTTACCGCGCCGTCGCTCATGCGGCGGAGCATGCCTTTGATACCCTGCGCGAACATCGGCATGAACACGATGTTCATGAAAGTGAAAGAGCACCAGAAATGCACGCGACCCCAGAATTCATTCATGCGGCGGCCGGTCATTTTGGGAAACCAGAAATACACGCCGGCAAACAGCGCGAAGATGGTTCCCGGCGCGACGACATAATGAAAATGCGCGATGACGTAGTAAGTGTCATGCAGATATAAATCCGCCGCCGCGAGACCGAGCGGCAAGCCGGTCAGCCCGCCGATACCGAACATCGGCAGGAAGCCGAGCGCGAAAAGCATCGGCGTGTTGATACGAATCGAACCGCCCCAAAGCGAGAGGAACATGCACGTCAAAATGATGACCGACGGCACCGAGATGATCATCGTCGTCGCCTGAAAAAACGTTGCGATCTTCTGACCCATGCCGGTCATATACATGTGATGCGCCCACACGATGAACGACAGGAAGCCGACGAACAGCGCCGAATACACCAGCGATTTGTAGCCCCATAGTGGCTTGCGCGTGTTGTTGGCTATGATTTCTGCCACGATACCCATCGCCGGCAAAATCAGCACATAAACTTCCGGATGGCCGAGGAACCAAAACAAATGCTGCCATAGCAACGGGCTGCCGCCGCCGCTGGCTTCCGCGACTTTGCCGCCGATTGCGAGACCGGTCGGCAGGAAAAAGCTGGTGCCGACGACAT
>CAIOUK010000053.1 GCA_903861445.1 uncultured Verrucomicrobia subdivision 3 bacterium | reverse complement strand
CGGCGGTCCAGACTTCGAGCATGGCTTTTTCCATGCGGCGCATGGCTTCGCCTTCGGGGATGCAAGTGTCCGTGACGCGGTTCAGGTGGCGATCAAGCAGTTTTTGTTCGTCCTGCGGCGTGAGTTCGCGGTAGTTTGGCACGCGTTCGTAGTAATCGTGCGCGACGAGATTGAAAACGTCTTCTTCGAGATTCGCGCCGGTGCAGGTGATAAGATGCACCTTGTCCTGCCGGATCATTTCGGCGAGCGAAAGACCGAGTTCCGCCGTGCTCATCGCGCCGCCGAGCGTGATCATCATGCGCCCGCCCTTGTCCAGATGCGCGACGTAGCCCTTCGCGGCATCCACGAGCGACGCGGCGTTGAAATGCCGGTAGTGGTGCTGGATGAAGCGGGAAACAGGGCCGCCAGAAAGCTTGGTTGTTTTTTTCTTGGGCATGGCGTCGAGAAATTCTCTACTGCTAACGATACGCAGGAACCCTACGATTGCCAATCAAATACTTGTTTTAAGCCTTGTTTTCAATGGGTTTTGGCGTTCAGGTGTGGAAAACGGTCGCGTGAAGAAAACGAAGGCGGCGAAGGGTGAAAAGTTTTTTCTTCGCAAACTTCGCGTTCTTCGCGCGAGACCTTCCGCTGCCAGCTTCGGCATGGACTCGACTTTTGCGCAGTTTTATTTTGAAATGGCGCGATGTCAAAGTCGCGAACCGCCAGCCGCCCGTCGGGATTTATCCGTCCGCTCGTTCACAACTTGCACGCCTATGTGCCGGGCGAACAACCGAAAATCAAGGGGTTGATCAAGCTCAACACGAACGAGAATCCCTATCCGCCGTCGCCCAAAGTTTTGCGCGCGGTGCAGACAGCGGTGGATGGCCGGCTGCGATTGTATCCGAATCCGACGGCGGAAAAATTACGCGCCAAGCTGGCGAAGCTGCACGGTTGCAAACCGGAAAACATCATCGTCGGCAACGGCTCGGATGAAGTGCTGGCGTTGGCGGTGCGGGCGTTTGTGGAGCCGATTTCGGAGGGACGAATTCCACGAGTCCCCAATCAAAAACAGCCAGGAACTCGCGGTGCTTGTCCCTCCGAAACAGTTCAATACTTCACGCCCAGCTATTCGCTCTATCCGGTTCTCGCGGACATTCACGGCGCGGCGAAAAATGCGGTGCCGCTCAAGTCGGATTTTTCAACGCCGAGCGTGGCGGAGTTGAAACGCGGCCAGCAATGGAATTTCAATGCCGCTCTGACTTTGGTGACGACGCCGAACGCACCGAGCGGGCGTGGTTATAAAACAGCGGAGCTGGAAAAACTTTGTCGCGCGCAAAAAGGCGTGGTGGTGCTGGATGAAGCCTATGTGGATTTTGCCAATGAAAACGCTCTGAAACTGGCGCTGAAATATCCGCATGTGCTCGTGGCGCGGACGTTTTCCAAGGCGTATTCGCTGTGTTTCCAGCGCGTCGGCTACTTCGTTGGCCATCCGGAACTCATCGCGGCGCTGGACAAAATCCGCGATAGCTACAACGTCAACGGCCTCGGCCAGATTGCCGCCGAAGCAACGCTGGACGATTTAAAATATTACCGCGTCAATTTCAAAAAAATCATCGCGACGCGCGAATGGTTGAGCCGCGAGCTGACGAAGCTCGGTTTCCGCGTGCTGCCGAGCCAGACGAATTTCATCTTCGCGAAGCCACCACTGTTCCCGGCGCAGGTCTGGCTCCAGAAATTGCGCAACCAGAAAATCCTCGTGCGCTGGTTCCGCGCGCCGGAAGTGAGCGATTATCTGCGCATCACCATCGGCACGCCGGTGGAAGCGGCGGCATTGGCGAAAACAGCGTGGGCAATTCTGCGCTGAAAGGATTGCTTGGCGAACACTGGGGGTTTCTGCTAAAAGCCCATTGTGTATCTGGAGTTTTATGGATTAAAGCTGGCGCCGTTCGACATCACGCCGAACCCGCGCTTTCTTTTTCACAGCACCAAGCACCGCGAGGCGTTCAATCATCTGCACTACGGCATCCGCGAGCGGAAAGGCTTTGTGCAGCTCACCGGCGAAGTCGGCGCGGGCAAAACGACGTTGTGCCGCGCGCTGCTGGAAAAGCTGGACGGTAATTTTTCCACGGCGCTGATTCTGAATCCCGTGATGAGCGGCGACGAACTGATGAAAGCCATCGCCACCGAGTTTGGCCTGCACGTGAAAGGGCTGGATCGGCTGGAAACAATGGGGATTATCAATGATTTTTTGCTCAAGCAGGCGCTGGCCGGCAAGGAATCGGTTTTGATCGTGGACGAGGCGCAGAATTTGACGGAGGAATTATTGGAACAGGTGCGCTTGATTTCCAACCTGGAAACGGACGACCGCAAACTGCTGCAAATCGTCCTGATGGGCCAGCCGGAATTGCGCGACCGCCTGAACAGCCCGCGCCTAAAACAACTCCGCCAGCGCATCACCGTGCGTTATCATCTGAATGCGTTGACGCGGACGGAGGTCGGGCAGTATATTCAGCATCGGCTGGCCTTGGCGGGTTCGAACGGGGTGCCGGCCTTCACCGGACCGGCCATCTGGCGCGTGTTCGGTTACAGTCAAGGCGTGCCGCGCTTGGTGAACGCCATTTGCGACAAGGCGCTGCTGGCGGGATTTGTGGAGCGCAGTTACCGGATTAATTATCGGATGGTCGGCCGAGCCATCCGCGACCTTGAGGGGAATATCCATTCATGAGCTTGATTAACGATGCCTTGAAGCAGGCGCGGAAAACTCCGCCGCGCCCGTCCGGCAATCTGCCGCCGTTGCGCCCGGCCGATGACGAAGCGGATTCGCGGAAGAACTGGCTGATTCCCCTCCTCGTCATCGCGGTGATTCTCATCGGGATTTTCTTCACCGGCTGGTCCATGGCGCATCGCGCGGTCAACGACACCATGATTCAAGCCGACAAGGAAGCTGCTGCCCAACCGCCCACGGACGTTGTGCCCGACGTCAAATCAAATCCACCGCCACCCACCCCGGAACCGCTCAATCCGCCGGACTCGCCGGTATTGCAGGGCATTTTTTATTCGCCCACCGCGCCGAGCGCCATTGTGGACGGCAAAACCGTCCGGCCTGGCGACCATTTCAAGCAATATCGCGTGAAGGAAATTACGAAATACACCGTCACGCTCATCGGTTCCGACGGCAAGGTCATTAAAATCGGCATGGGGGACTGACGCCGTGCCTCTGCGAAGATTTTTTTCCGCATCACCGCTGCTGGCGCGCGTCGCGCCCTTCGTCATTTTCCTCCTGCTCACGGCCGCGCAGGGACAATTCGGTCCGGCCTCGGCCTACTGGTTTTATCTGGCAAAAACACTCGTCGGTTTGTGGCTGATTTTTGAGATTCGTTCGCACGTCGCCGAAATGCGCTGGGCCTTCAGTTGGGAAGCCGTCGCGGTGGGCATCGGAATCTTCGCCGTCTGGGTCGGTATCAACGGCGAATGGACGACGCAAAATTCGTTGTGGCTGAAACTCGGTCTGGCGCACGCACCTAAGACTGCGCCAGCGGCGTGGAATCCCAATATTCAATTCGGCACCAGCTCCGCGCTCGCTTGGCTATTCATCGTCACGCGGATTCTCGGCTCCACCTTCATCGTGCCGCCGCTGGAAGAAATTTTCTACCGCTCATTTTTGTATCGCTATATCGCCAGCCAGAATTTCCTCTCCGTGCCGTTGAACCGGTTTTTGCCAATCCCATTTTTTGTGACCGCACTGGCGTTTGGTCTTTCCCACAACGAATGGTTGGCGGGAATCATTTGCGGCGCGGCGTATCAATGGCTGGTGCTGCGGAAGAACCGGCTCGGTGACGCGATGACGGCGCACGCCATCACGAATTTTCTGCTGGGCATCTGGATTGTCTGGCGCGGGGCGTGGCAGTTCTGGTGAAATTTATTTCACCGACAAATCTACTTTATTCCGCTCCAGCGTGCTGCCTTCCTGCTGCGCAAGATTGGCGATCGCCTCGTTGTAATTGGCGAGCGAGCGGATTTCCTGCGAACGGGCGGCGGTCAGATTGTTCTGCAATTGCAACACGGTAAAAGTCGTGCTTTTGCCGACGGCATATTTTTTCTGCTCGGCATCCAGCGCGGCGGCGGCGTAGGTGCGCGCCTGCTTCGTGGCATCCACGCTTTCCCACGCGGATTGCGCCTGTTTCACCGCGTTGTCAATCTCCACCATCACATTTTGCTCGAGCTGCTTGAGCTGCAACA
This sequence comes from uncultured Verrucomicrobia subdivision 3 bacterium, assembly GCA_903861445.1. GTDB lineage: Bacteria > Verrucomicrobiota > Verrucomicrobiia > Limisphaerales > UBA11358 > UBA11358. The sequence continues at coordinate 1,721 of CAIOUK010000053.1, read as the reverse complement.
AAAGCTGCTGTTCCGTCGCCTTGCCAGCCTTGAGATTGTTGCGCGCCTTGGTGTTGCTCAACGGAATGGATAGCTGCGCGCCGTAGGTGTAAAACGGCCGGTTGGCCGTCGAGTATTGGCCGAAGGCGTCGCTGAATTCCTGTCCCGCGCCGTTGTAACCGTAGCTGCCCACAAGGTCGAGTTCGGGAAAAAGCTGGTTGCGATAATACTTCAACTGAATGCCCTGCTGCTCGACGTTCAATTTCGCCTCCGTAAAATCCGGCCGCTGCGTCAGACCTTTGGTCCAACTGTCCTGCACGTCGAACAACTGCCGCGCCGCCGCCAGCGTCGCCACCGGCTCAATACGCACATCGTGCCACTGCGCATAATGATCCGTGATGAGATTCTTCAGTGTGTTTTCGTCCGTCGCCAGGGTGAACTGCGCGGCGATGAGGTTCGCATGGCTTTGCGCCACCTGTGCCTCGTCCTGCTGCACGTCCAGCGGTGCGAGCGTGCCGACCTGCACGCGCTGTTTATCCTGATCCAACTGCGTCTGCGCCAAATCCAGCGCCTGCTGTTCGACCTTCAGGTTTTCACGCGCAAAAATTAATTCGTAAAACGCATTCTCCACCGCCGTCACCGTGGCGATGAGCTGCTGGCGCAAACCTTGTTCGGAATATTTCAACCGGTTTTTGGCAACTGAAATGGCGAGCCGGTTGTTGTCCGTCCAGAAATTTTTCAACAGCGGCTGGGTCACGCTCACGCCGATTTGGCCACCGGAACTGTCATAATTGCCGGTTGAACCGAAACCGTAATTTTCCGCGACGTTGCCGCTCAAATTATAATTCATCCCCCACGGCGTCGCGCCGCCGAGACCGGAAGTAAAGCTGTTGCCGTCGGCAACCGGAATGTTGTTGGTCGTGAAAACACCACCGGACAGGCTGTGATTATGCGTGCCGGAAAGGCTGAACAGCGGATCGTAGCCCGCGTAGGCGGCGTGGAGGTTGAGCAGCGAGATTTCCGGCGCGAAGCGCTCCGCGCGCACGTCGAAATTGCTTTTCAACGCCGCGACGAGGCAGTCCTGCAGCGACAGCGGGCGGACGGACGGCGAATTCGTCTGCGCGAACGCGGCCGCCGCGGACAAAAACAAACAGGCAGCGATTTTTTTCATTGGCAAACCAGACGCTTGCCGCCGCCGCAAAGTAACCGAAAGGTTATTTCGCCGGCGCGGTTTCCGTGACGGCGGCGTTCTTCTCGATCAGCTCCAGCACCTTTTCGTGCATCACCTGCTGGTAAAGCTCGTTCACGCCGTCGCGCTTCTGCAAATCCTTCACGAACTGGTCGAACGGCATTTGATACATCATCGCGAGCTGCTGCGCGCGCTTGATGACGTCCTCCTGCGTCGCCTGGATCTTTTCCTGCGCGGCGATCTTGCCGACGAGGAACGCCAGCTTCACGCGCTCCTTCGCGTTCGTCGCGGCGATGGAATAAATCTCGTCCTTCTGCGTCTCGATCAGCTCGCGCGACAGGCCGCGCTGCGTGTTTTGGCGGACGAGGTCATAGACCACGTTGCGCGTTTCGTTGGCGACCGCCGATTCCGGCAGGTCAAAATTCACCTTGCCCAGCAAAGCCCGGATTAGCTGGCCGCGCAGATTCTTTGATCGCGAGTATTTCAGCTCGTTTTCCAGGTCGGCGCGAACACCAACCTTGAGTGCGGCCAGACTTTCAGCACCAAATTTTTT
>CAIOUK010000052.1 GCA_903861445.1 uncultured Verrucomicrobia subdivision 3 bacterium | reverse complement strand
TTGCGGGCCTGGGCTTCAGAGCCCTTGGCCTTCAGTTTGTAATGGATGGTGAGTCCCATTTGATTCTCCTTTCAGGTTAAGGTTTGCAGGGTTGGTTTTCCACCAAATCATCGTCGGCATGAATACCGCAATGATGGCAGAGGTTGGTGGTCGGGCTAAACCGATGCTGATGCGGCTCTTTTTGACGGAGCTGTTTCAGAATCTTATTGGCCCGTCGTTCGATGCGGATGAATTGCCGGATGTTTGCAAGGCTCTGTTTCGTTGGTCTGGAGTTTATGTAATCCCAGGCCACCACAAAGCCGTCACTGGAAGCGGCGACCTCGGCATAATCCTTCCCATCGCACGCCATACTGTGAGGCCCATAATTGTCGCCGGCACTGTGATTGGCGGTGTAGGGAATGTCGGTGGGCATTTTGTCGTAGTGCCCGTAGTTGGCTTCCTGGTCCACCATTTCGACGACTACGCTTTCCAGTGAAGTTTCAAACTCCACCTCAAAGCCTAGTTCTTCAAACTGGGCCTTGTCTTGGCGGCGGCAAGTGACCGACATGTAGCAACGATCTCCCATAGTTTTTTCCTTTCAGGTTTAGCACGCCATCTTCCTTAACCATTCCGACGTGCTGAAGGTTTCGATTTCGGTGGCAGTGACGAATGCAGCGCCACCACCGTAAGCGTCAGTCCGAGGTTTGCTGCAATCGTGACTCCATTCAAAAGCCACGGCCGGAGCAAAGTCGAACTTCTGCAAAAGATGCTGAATGAAGGCGCACGCACTTTCCTGACCGCCGTATTGTGAATGCAGCCAAAGACCTTCCGGCGTTGATTCCGTCTCAAACGTCCAGTCTTCGGTTTCATCCGTCAGACTTTCAGGGAATGTGCTGGGCAACGCTTCATCATCACAACGATGACGGTCAGCTTGATTGGCGACTTCAATCGCATATTCCTGCTGTTCTTGGGTCAGCGGCAGGACGACGCTGAAATTGGTAAAATAATCGGCCATGTTTCCTTTCAATGCTTGTTGTTTTCATAGGCCCGTAAAATCATCCATCCAATCAACCCGCAGATTATGTAGGGTAAAAAGGCGTGAATGACGAACGCGGCCAAAATGGCCACGACCGCGTAAAATAAAATTCTGCTTTGGAAATTATCCATGCGGTCTCCTTTTGTGAAAACGCCGAAGGCCATGAAAGACCTTCGGCGCTGGTTGTGGTTGGGTTCAGATTTGGACTTGCTGGAGCTTCTTGAGAACGGCCCGAGCGTTTTCCAATTCCTTTTCGTTAGCGCGCCGGTCTTTGTCAGCTTGTTTCACCACATCAGTCAGACCAGTCAAATCACGAACCAGATTTTTGGCTGATTCTTTGACCTGTTCGATGAGCGTGAGAAGTGATGTTTCTGACTCCGGTGCTTTGGGTGCGGTCGGAGGTGTGCTTGTTTTTGGCATTTCGGCTTTCCTTTCAGGTTGTGGCCCAGTTTCAGGCTTGGGCGGAGTGGTGGTTGATGGGGATTCGGTAGTAGGTTTGGCTGCCGGTTTAGCCGGCACTGATTGAGTCGTTGGCCCATTCAAACGAACCGGCATTACGACCAGACGCTTACCAGGTCGCAGGAAGAGCAACGGTTCAAGCTCAGTGTGAATCCGGATCTCGTTCAGACCACAGCGCAGAGCCGTTTGCAGGTATTCACGATTCAGCGCAGTCGTAACGGGTTTGCCGGTGATTTTGACATCCGCGATCTGAGCTGTGGTGAATTCCTTGTCGTCCTTGTTCCGGCCTTCAAGATGTAATTCTTGACTGACCCTAAGCTGCAACGTCCGGTTTTCGTGATCATCGCCGGGCAACTTGGAACTGAGGTTGAGCATCTGTTTGATAGCAGCTTCACTCAATTGGATTTTCGTCCATTTCTCGGTATCAGCCGGCACGACTTGTCTCCAGTTCGGAAACTGCCCGTCAATCTGCTTTACGACACATTCCCAGCGCGGTGTGGTGAGTTTGACCCAACCCGAACCACTCTTTTCAGCCTTCACCGCCATCTCGCATTCACCGGTCAAAAATCCATTCCATTCCAAGAACTTTTGACGAGAGAGGTTGACGGATTCTTTGAGGTCGAACTTGAATGTGTTGGCGGCGAACAGACATCGGCCATTCGTGCTGATGATGGAATGACACTTCGGTTCCTTCACATCCAGATACGCACCCTGAATGACATAACGGGATTGGTCGTTGCTGCTCGTCTCGAAGGCTTGACGCAAACATTCACCGAAGTTGTCCGGCATCTTGCAGCCAGTTTCGGTGATCTTGGGCGTGGGCGGGAACTCGTCAGGTGAAAGCGTAGCCACCGACTGTTCCAAACTTGAGCCAGCGACTTGATACCGCAGCTTGGCCTTGAGCTTGGATTCCTGGGCAACGATGACATCGCCGCCCGAACCCTTGCCCGTCTTGTTCAATTGCTCGAAAGGCAGGAGGACATCGAACGGTTCACCCTTTTGCGAGTGTTCCAGATTGTAGCTGACGAACGTATCAAGGTCGGTGGCGGATAACGTGACAACACCAGCTTGAGTGCGGGTGAGCCGGACGGATTGCAAACAAGGGAGCGTGGATTTGCGACTGACTACTTTGGAGAGACCGGGCAGAGCTTGTTTCAAGTCTGCGGCGGGTAATGTGACTGTATTCATTGTTTTTCCTTTCGTTAAATGTGAAGGCCGGCCACACGTCGAAACGCATGACCGGCCATTGGAGGAACCCTCGCGAACGCGAGAGATTTATTCTTCGTCTTCGGGTTTGAACTTGAGCTGCGAGGTCAGGCATTCGTTGTCATCCACGTCATCTCGCAGACCCAGATAAACAGGCTGAAACAACACGCCACTCTCTTTGAAGGCATAGAGGTAGCGGATCTCAACGACCTGACCAGCCTGCGGAATTTTGTGGTTAGCCGGAATCGTGACGTTGCCGCACGAAACCCAGCCGTCTTGACCGATCAACTGCAACTCTACACTGCGCTTGGCATTGATCTTGGCGACGACAGCTGACAGCGTAGCGACAAACTTGTGCTTCAGCTGATTCCCACCGGAGTTGGGCCGGCCAGGTGTGTAGGCTGACCAGACCTGCTTGAACACGATGCCTTCACGCTTGCCCTCACGCAGCCGGTTCAGCAAGTCGAGCTTCTGTTCAGTGGTGAAGGCGGTTTCAACGAGCTTGATGACTCGCTGCTGGACTGAGAAAAGCAGGTTCATCAAAGCAGCCAGACGTTCACGGTAAGGCCAGGAACGGATGTCCACGCCATCGAGTTCAATCAGATCGAAGGCATACAGATTGTCTCCGATTGCTTCACCATCAATCGTCACGTCCGCATCGAAGCCGCGAACAACCTCAAATAACGGAAGCGCCAGTCCGACAGTGTTGCCCTTTTTGTTGATGCCGGCGATGTCCTGGCCTTGTTTACGAACGATGAGACGCCGGCCATCCTGCTTCTCCTGCATACACCAGTTGTCGTCTTCGATCAGCTTCAGCACCTGTTCTTGTTCGATGCTGTTGAGCAATTGCGGAATCAGACCGGATGGCTGTTTATCAGTGTTCTGATATGGCGTTGCATCCTGACCACTGGTGTAGCCCTTCCCCTGTTTTTCTTTCACCAGCTTGTCGAAGATCCGTTTCGCGTCGTCGTAGTTCACAGGCACATTCGTTTTGGTGCCGGTGTTCAAGGTCGAGCCTCTACGACCGTAAGCGAAGTTGACGGTGAAGCGTTCACCAGCAGGCTCAATGGCGCACTGGTAAACTTTGTCACTGCTGCCTTCGCGGAAATACAGCGTGACGTTCGGGAGTTCGGTTATTGTTTGCATTTGTGATTTTTTGATGGAAGCGAACCGGAATCCACTGCGATTCAGGTTCAGGGGATTTGGTGAGGATGCAGTGACTCCTTTGAAAAATGGCCGGCATCAGATTTTCGTTGAAGCCGGTTTGGAATGAGAAATACTGACGGCGTGAGCAAGCCACGCTTCAGCGAAATGATGAAAGTCCGGGTTCTGGTGAAGAACCTTGGTGAGTGCGATGGCTACGTGATTGATTCTCGTATCAAGGACGGCCGTTGGATTTACAAGCTGTCTATACCTGACGACGACAAAGGCAGTGACACCTTCGATTGCTGGTTTCCTGAAGAGCGTTTGGAGAGGACGAAGTAGCTCATTGCCAGAAGTAGCCAAGCGATTTCAGGCTCTTGTACTCGTTGCCAGCGCCCATGACGACGTGATCCAAAACCTCGATTTTGAGCAGTTGACCGGCACGCATCAGGTCTCTCGTAACTTTGATGTCGGCCTCTGAAGGCGTCGCATCTCCTGACGGATGTTGATGAACGAGAATGATGCTGGCTCCCGCAACAGCGATGACTGGCCTGAAGATGTGCAGAGGTGTGACAGGACAAGTATCAAGGCTTCCGAGGGCGACCAGATTATGACCGATGATGCGTTTGCGTGTATTGAGAACCAGCACCACCAACGCTTCTTTCATCGGATCATACCAGTCGG
>CAIOUK010000051.1 GCA_903861445.1 uncultured Verrucomicrobia subdivision 3 bacterium | reverse complement strand
CCACGCAATCAGATGCCGCCGGCGTTTTCAATGTGGCCGGCGGCGAAGCCATCACGGTCAACGAACTGGCAAAAACGATTTGCGCGCTGACAGGTTCGCGTTCGGAAATCCGTCATGCCGCCGAACGTCCGGGCGATGTAAAACATTCGCGCGCGGACATCGCGCGGCTGCGGGCAACCGGATTTTCCGCCAGCTCCAATTTTTCCGTCGCTCTGGGTGAGACCATCGCCTATTTCCGGGCGCGCAAAAAATAAATTTTTCGGCGGGTCAGGCTTTTGCTGGTGTCTTGCGGGAAATCCAGGCCTGAATTTTTTGCGGCCAGTCGCGCTGCATGAAGGGCCGTTCAAACAGCGCAAACAGCACGGCGCACACGGCAATAATGATTGCCGACATCACAACAAATTGGATCAGCAGATCCAGCCAGAAAATGTGCGTGGAAAATTTTATCGTCAGGCGAATCAGTCCGAAAATCATCAGCCAGTGATACATGTAAATGGTGTAGCACATGCCGCCGATGGTGGTGAGCAACGGCTGGCCGAGTAGCCAAAAAATAATTTTTCCGCGAAATGCCGCCGTAAACATCACCAGCCACAGCCACGGCAGAAATGGATATTTTGCTTGCGCGCGGCTAAAGCCCACGACGGCGGCGATTGCGGCGAGAAAATAAAAATCCCAAAGGTGGTTGCGATTTTCGGTTCGCACGTGGCCGTTGAGATACAGATCGCAGAACAGGAAGCCGGCCATGAAAAATTGCACTTTGCCGAGCAGTGTCCAACCGAGCCAAGGGAAGGCGGCCATGACCGGCTCCAGCGCCATCGGCAGCAGAATTAAGCTCATGATGGTCATGCGTCGCGCGGGTGCGGATGAGATTTGAAATACGCGCGCGAGCAGCGGCGCGAGTAGGTAAAATTGCACTTCGATTTCCAGCGACCACAGCACGATGTTAGGTTGCGGATAGGCGTGATAAACCAAGCCGCTGCCGTAAAACAAACTGACGCCGAGGTGTCGCAGTGTGTGCGTGAGCCAGTCAGGCTGTTGATATAATTCAATGTGGCTAGGCTGATGGCGCAGAAAAAGCCACGTTACTAGCAGCACAAAAAATAATTGAATGACGTAAGGCGGTTCCAGCCGCGTTAGCCGACGGAGGTAATAATTTTTAAGGCGGACAGGTTCCGCCTGACCGAGATATTGCCGTGCAAACGGCACGCCGAGAATGAAGCCGCTGATGGCAAAAAAAAGCTCCACGCCTTTACAGCCCGCGCCAAACGTCCAGTTCACCAGACCGTCTGTGCCCGTTGGAGTATCGTTGACGCCATAATGCCACGCGATGATGGCGCGGATGTGATACGCCAGCACGGCGGTGATGGCGACGCAGCGCAGGCCGTCAATCTGCGGCACGAAAACGCGACCCTTGGTCATTACGCGCGTCAGATGCGAGTAGAGATTCATGCGGGCGGAAGCATTTTTGGATGCGTGGGTAATGGTAAAATCAATTTTTCAAAATCCCTTCATAAATTGATTTAAGTTGCCGACCGACCTCTGCCCACGTCAGTGGTTTGGGTGGTATGGGTAGTTGCGGAGCCTGATCATAAAATTGCCGCAGAATTTTAACCGGGGTTTCCACGTCATTGGAAATGGGGCAATAACTCACCGACTGTTTAAAAGTGTCTCGTGCCCATG
>CAIOUK010000050.1 GCA_903861445.1 uncultured Verrucomicrobia subdivision 3 bacterium | reverse complement strand
TGGGCAAGCTCAAGCTCAACGATTCGGCGTTTGTTTATTCGTCGGAAACATCCGTCGCGCTCGGCTTCGGCTTCCGCTGCGGTTTCCTCGGCGTGTTGCATCTGGAAATTGTGCAAGAGCGTTTGCGCCGCGAATACGACATGGACATCATCGCGACGTATCCGAGCGTGGTGTATAAAGTTTATCTGTCCGACGGCACGATGAAGGAAATTGACAATCCTGCCTTCATGCCGGACGTGACCTACATCACCAAAATCGAGGAGCCGATGGTGAAGGCGTTCGTGATTTGCCCAAATGAAAACATCGGCGACATGATGTCGCTCATCTCCGAGAAGCGCGGCAACGTGGATCACACCGAAACGCTCGATTCGCGCCGCGTGATGCTGACCAGCCTGATTCCGCTGAACGAAATCCTCATTGATTTCCACGACCGCATCAAAAGCATCACGCGCGGTTTCGGTTCAATGGATTATGAGCCGGATGAATACGCGGAGAGCGACATGGTGAAGCTAGATATGCTCGTGAACACCGAGCCGATGGACGCGTTTTCCTGCATCGTGCATCGCACGAAAGCCGAAGGCCGTGGCCGCACACTCGCCGAGAAACTCAAAGAAGTCATCCCGCGCCAGCAATTTCAGGTGAAGATCCAGGCGGCCATCGGCGGAAAAATCGTCGCGTCCGAAGTCATCAGCGCGTTTCGCAAGGACGTGACGGCGAAATGCTACGGCGGTGACGTCTCCCGCAAACGCAAACTTTTGGAGAAACAAAAGGAAGGCAAGAAGCGCATGAAATCCATCGGCAACGTCAACATTCCGCAGGAAGCGTTCATCGAAGTGTTGAAGGCGTAATTTCGGGTTAGCCACCACCAGTAATCAGCTTATGAAAATGAAAACCATCAAACAACTTGCTACTAGCATCGCTTTTACGACGATGCTCTTTGCCACCAATTTGCTGCAAGCAGAGATTCCCATCAAAACCGGCGACAAAGTGGCCTTCCTTGGCGACTCCATAACTCAACAGGGTCAGGACAGGAATAACCCCGGCGGCTATGTGCAATTGGTGGCCAGCGGGTTGGTGGCCAATGGCGTGAAAATTGAAATCATCGGCGCCGGAATCAGCGGCCATAAATCAGATGATATGCTGAAGCGTCTGGATCGGGATGTGTTGAGCAAGCATCCGCAATGGATGACTTTGAGCTGCGGTGTCAATGACGTGTGGCATGGCGCGAAAGGCGTGCCGCTGCAAGACTACAAGAAAAACATCACCGCGATTGTGGATCAGGCGCAAGGGGCGGGAATTAAAGTTGTCCTCCTCACCGCGACCATGATTGGCGAGGATCAGGCGAATGCCAATAACCAGAAGCTTGTTGCCTATAATGAATTTCTCCGCACTTTGGCGGCGGATAAAAAATGCCTGCTGGCCGACCTTAATGCGGACATGCAGGCGGCGATCGCCGAAGCGCAGAAGTCGGGGCAGAAGAAATCGGTCAAGGGCAACTACTTGACCGTGGATGGCGTCCACATGGCTTTGGCAGGCAACCTGATGATGGCCACCGGCGTCCTCAAGGGATTTGGTTTGAATGACGCCGAAATCGGCAAGGCCAAGGACGCCTGGCTCGACATTCCCAATTTTAGCAAACTTTCCGCAACCAAGGCTATCAGCCTGCGACAGTTCCGCCAGCTTGAGAAAGTGGCGGCCCAGCGGAAAGTGACCGTGGATAATCTGCTCAACGATGAGTTCAACAAATCCGTGGAGTCACTGCTGAAAACCGAAGCTCCCTAATCCGCTGGGCGCAGGTCAATAGTGGCAACTGGAGCTTGACGGGTCACGCGCTTGGGTTTGAAATCAATGGCAAGCCGTGGCGAGACAACGGCGGAAGCGAGATGATGTCTTTGACAAACAATCATGGCCAAGCGGGCAGGGCGGGCAGTCCGCTGCCCGCCGCTGTTGCCAATAAACACGTTCTGGTTCGCCTCGAACGGCGCGCGCGTAGTGACGCGCCCTACCTTGCTGATTGTTCCGCTGTCGCGGTTCACGCCGCGAGTCGGCGTGGCTCAGTTTTTAGGTAGCATTGCTGCACGCGCACATGAATGTAAATCCAATCATAAAAGTGTTTCTAGCTGTTTTAGCCTTTGGAGTCATGGAGCGCTTCTGGATGTGGGCGCGCCTATACTATTTGAGAACGCGCCAAAAAAAGGTGACGATTGATTTTAGCAAAGAGACCACGTTGCATTACGCGTTTTGGTCGTATTTGATTCAGTTTGCACTCTTTGTCTTCTACATTTATTTGTTGTTCCAAATACCGTATTCTCACAGGAGTATGTCGTCTATTGGTATTCTTTTGCTTTTAACATCCTTCATTCCAGCTCTGGTTTTTGTTAGCTTGCTATTTCGATTGAAGACACGCGTTGTTATTGGTGCCGGAAAGCAGATTACGTTTATTACTTTTTCCAGACATGGGACTATTCATAGCGATCAGATTGCAGAGTATTCATGCAACAGTTACTTTTACTACATTACCAAGAAAGACGGAAAGGTATCCAAGATACCAGCCACATTGAGCAAAAGCGAAGTTGTCATGGCTTTTCTCGAAAAGGCAACCAATTCAAGGCGATGAGAGATTCTATGTTGCCTAACAAGTTGCCGGGGCCAACCGCCGTTGGCGTTGGCCGTTCCGCTGTCGCGGTTCACGTCGCAGGTCGGCGGTAGATCAGCTTTCTAAGTTGGCCGCATTTAGGTGGAATCCGGGCTTTAATTCGGCACTGGGAATGCGTAATTTGGCGGCTCATAAAAATGACCAAAAACAAAATCTATCGCGTGCTCGGCTTCATCATGGTGCCGCTGGGATTGTTTCTGACCATCATGGCGTTGAAATCGCAAAGCCAGCCGGTCGGCAGCTTTCCGTGGGTCAAGCTGGGGCCGGTGGGCTTGATGAGCATCATCGGCGGCATCGGGCTTTTGTTTCTGCCCAACAAAATCAAATTCAAATGAACGGAAACGTCGCCCGGCGCGTCAGACTGGAACCTTAATCTATGACATTGTTGCGCTGGTTCATTTCCAAAACCGTTCGCGAGGCGTGCGCGGTGGGCAAACATTATCGCCGCCTGCTCGCCGCGCAGCGCGATATCCTGTCGCCGGCGGCACTGGGCGCGGTGCAGGCGAAGCTGGCGGAATTGCGCGCGGCCATCGCGGAAGGTCACACCGGCAAGATTCGTATCAAGGCGGAGGAGTTGCAGTTCGCTGGCGAGAAATGGCTCAAGCCGTATCCGCACGCCGCGTGGCGCGAGAATGTGGAAGTGCTGCTGGTCGCGCTCGCCGTGGCAATGGGCATCCGCACGTTTTTCGTCCAGCCGTTCAAGATTCCCACCGGCTCGATGCAGCCGACGCTGTTTGGCGTGAACTCGACGCCGGATTTCACCAAGGTTAATTATTATCAGGGCGACCCGGCGAAGGTGCGGGCGGATATGTTTGAGCAGTATAAGTTGCGCGACGCCATCCAGATTCCAACCGGCTGGGAATGGGTGAAGGCGTGGTTGCACGGCGATTCCTATCTGAACATCACGGCTCCGGCGGATGGGATGATTGAGCAAATCAGTCCGCTGACGAAATTTCTCATCTTCAACATCAAGCAAACGGTGACGCTCGGCGGCGTGGAGCAGACGATTTGGTTCCCGCCGGATTTGGGCGAACAGACTTTGGTGAAGCGCGCCGGCCTCGATCCCAGCCACGTTTATCACAAGGGCGAAACCGTGGTGAAGATGAAAGTCAGCGCCGGCGACCATCTGTTTGTAGATCGGTTGAGTTATAATTTCCGCAAGCCCCAGCGCGGCGAAATCGTGGTGTTCGCCACCATCGACACTCAAATTCGAGACAATTACGGCAACCTAGTTACCGATCAATTTTACATCAAGCGGCTCGTCGTTTTGCCGCACGAAAAAGTCTCCATTGGCGATGATCGGCATGTGCGCATCAACGGTCAGCGGCTCGACGCCAACACGCCGCATTTTGAGAATGTCTATGGCTTCAATCCCGACCAGCCGCCGAAGGAAAGTCGGTTCTCCGGCCATGTGAACGGCACGGTCGCCAGCACTTACGGATTGTATCCAAACCTCGCGCCGAATTTTCCTGACGCCGAAACCATTTATAACAACGACGGCGACACTTACATGGTGATGGGCGACAATACCTGCAACAGTTCTGACTCCCGCGTGTGGGGCACCTTTCCGGCGCAAAACGTCATCGGAAAATCCTTCTTCGTGTATTGGCCGCTCACCGACCGCTTCGGCTGGGGCAACCGTTGAAAAGCTAAAATACTCAAATGCTGACAAGCTGAAATTTTAGTGTTTTAGCATTTCAGATTTTTAGCGTTTTTATGAAGGAAACTGTTCTTATCACCGGCGCATCCTCCGGCATCGGGCTGGAATTGGCCAAGTGTTTTGCGGCGGAAAAATCTAATTTGATTCTCGTCGCACGCAACCGCGCGGCGTTGGAAACGCTCGCCGCCGAACTCCGCCGCCAACATCTAATTGAAGTCCACATCATCACGGCGGATTTGGCGCGTTCGGAATCGCCGCAAACTATTTTTGACGAGTTGAAGAGCCGGGGAACCGCCGTGGACGTGCTGGTCAACAACGCCGGCTTCGGCCTGCACGGTCGGTTTGCGGAATTGCCGTTGTCACGACAGTTGGAAATCATTCAAGTCAACGTCGCCGCGCTTGTCGCGCTGACGGGACTGTTTTTGCCCGCCATGATTGAACAAATGCGCGGCGGCATTCTGAACGTCGGTTCCGTCGCCGGATTTTTGCCCGGCCCGAACATGGCGGTTTATTACGCGAGCAAGGCGTTCGTGCAATCCTTCAGCGAGGCGCTGTTTGAGGAGTTGCGCGGCACGGACGTGTGCGTCACCAATCTTTGTCCCGGCCCGACGGAATCTAATTTCTCCAAGGTCGCGCGCGGCCACCACACGCGCGCAATGCAGGCCGCCAAGATGTCCGCCACCGAGGTCGCCGCCGCCGGCCACCGCGCGTTTCGCGCCGGTCAGTGCGTGAAAGTCACGGGAGTAAAGAACTTGTTGCTGGCGCAAACGACGAGAATTTTGCCGCGTGCCGTCGTGCGCCGCGCCGTGGGTCGCTACAATAAATTGAAATAGCTGCTCATAGCAGCGTTTCTGACGGGGAAATTCACTTTACTGGCAACCCCGCTCTGATAAGCTGACAAGCTCTGTTTGCGAGGCAGGCAGAAATTTTTATTTATGGCCAAACTTTTCATTGAAGATCTGGATTTGAAGGGCAAACGCGCCCTCATCCGCGTGGATTTCAACGTGCCGCAGGACAAAGTCACCGGCGCCATCACCAACACCAAGCGCATCGAAGCCGCGTTGCCAACCATTAAATACGCGCTCGAAAAAGGCGCGTCCGTCGTTTTGATGAGCCATCTCGGCCGGCCCGATGGCAAGCGCATTGAGAAATTTTCTCTCAAGCCCGTCGCCGCCGCGCTCGAAAAACTGCTCGGTCGTCCGGTGCGATTCTTGAACGACTGCGTCGGCGCGGAAGTGGAAGCCGCATGCGCCAAGGCCAAGCCCGGTGACGTGATTTTGCTCGAAAATTTGCGCTTCCACATCGAGGAAGAAGGTAAAGTAAAACTCGAAGACGGTTCCAAGCTCAAAGCCGATCCGGAAAAGGTGAAAGCCTTCCGCGCGAGCCTCACGAAGCTCGGCGATGTCTACATCAATGACGCTTTCGGCACCGCGCATCGCGACCATAGCTCCATGACCGGCGTGCAACTGCCGCAGCGCGCTTGCGGTTATCTGATGAAGAAGGAACTCGACGCGTTCGGCGCGGTGTTGGACAACCCGAAGCGCCCGTTGCTCGCCATCCTCGGCGGCGCGAAGGTCGCCGACAAAATCCAACTCATCAGCAACCTGCTCGACAAGGCCGACGAGATTATCATCGGCGGCGGCATGGCCTACACGTTTTTGAAAGTGCGCGATAACATGGCCATCGGCGATTCCATCTTCGATCCCGAAGGCGCGAAGATCGTTCCCGAACTGCTCAAGAAAGCGGCGGACAAAGGCAAGAAGTTGCATTTGCCCGTGGATTGGATTACGGCCGATAAGTTTGCCGCCAATGCCAAGACTGGCAGCGCGACCATCAAGAGCGGTATCGCCGCCGGTTGGCAAGGTTTGGATGTTGGCCCGGAAACCATCAAGGAATTCAACGCCGTCATTGCTCGCGCCAAGACCATCATCTGGAACGGACCTCCCGGTGTATTTGAATTTCCTGCGTTTGAAAAAGCCACCAAGGCGATGGCGGACGCCATCATCGTCGCGACCGCAGCCGGTGCAACCACGGTGGTCGGCGGCGGTGACACCGCGACGGCGGCGAAGAAATTCGGCGCGGACAAGAAAGTTTCCCACACCTCGACCGGCGGCGGCGCGTCGCTGGAATTCCTCGAAGGCAAAGTGCTGCCCGGCGTGGCGGCGTTAAGTGAGAAATAATTTTAAGAAAGAAATTTTTACATGAACAAAGAACGTAAATTAATCATTGCCGGCAACTGGAAGATGAACAAAACCGTCGCCGAGGCGCTGACCCTCGTCGCCGACCTCAAGCGCGACCTCGCGGGCGTGAAGGAAGTGGACGTGGTCGTCTGCCCGCCGTTCACCGCGTTGGAATCGGTGTCCAAAGCCATCATGGATTCGAGCCTCAAACTCGGCGCGCAAAACATGAGCGAGAACAATTTTGGTGCCTTCACCGGCGAAATCTGCGCGGGAATGTTGAAGGAATTTTCCGTGCGCTACGTCATCCTCGGCCACAGCGAACGCCGCCAGTTCCAGAAGGAATCCGACGCGCTCATCGCCAAGAAAGCCGCCGCCGTCCATGCCGCGAGCCTCAAACCGATTGTCTGCGTGGGCGAAACTCTCGCCGAACGCGAAGGTGGCCTGATGGAAAAAGTTTTAGAAACGCAGGTGCGCGGCAGCCTCGCCGGCCTCACCAAGGAGCAGATGGTCGAAACCGTTGTCGCCTACGAACCCGTCTGGGCCATCGGCACCGGCAAGACCGCCACCACGCAGCAGGCGCAGGACGCGCATAAATTTATCCGTGACGTTCTAGCCGCGATGTTCGACGGCGAAGTCGCCCGCAAAGTCCGCATTCAATACGGCGGTAGCGTGAAACCGAACAATGCGAAGGAACTCATGAGCCAGCCGGACGTGGACGGCGCGCTGGTCGGCGGTGCCTCACTGGAAGCAAGAAGTTTTGCTGACATCATCAAAAATTCCATCTAAACTCTGACCATGAATTTTATCATTGGAATTTTGACGGTTTTTCTCGTCATTAATTGTTTGGTGCTGATTTTGCTGGTGTTGGTGCAGTTGCCGAAGAAGGATGCCGGTGCCGGCATGGCCTTTGGTGGCGGCACAGCCGATGCGCTGTTTGGTGCGGGTTCTGGCAACGTGCTCACCAAGATCACCAAGTGGTCGGCAGGTATTTTGCTCGGTCTGTCTTTGGTGCTGGCCTACCTGTATGACAAGGCTAATCACGACAACAGCACGGCAGATTTCGCGCGGCAGGTGCAGCAGAAACAAATGCAGTCAACGCCGATGGCTCCGGCTCCCAAAAGCGCGACGCAACCGGCTTCCGCAGCCAATAATCTGCTGACCGCACCGATGGCGCCCAGCACTTCCGTCAGCACCAATGGCGTGAAGTAAAAACTTTTCACCGCGCCCGTTGAAATATTTTTCAACGGGCGTTTTTATTTTCCGGTTCGCAGCAGGATTTTAGCAGAGCGCAGGGAGCGCGAATAATCTTCAATACGCCAGCGTAAAAATGGCGTTGAATGGATGGGTTTTCCTTTATTGCGTGACGGCCAGTAGGTGTTGAAATCGTTATCCAATTTCTGCAATTCGCGAACGCCGCGTAGCGCACGGCGTTTCGCCTCGGAAGTTGTTCCCGCAGCAGACGCCTGTTGCCACAACATGAATTTACACGATTGCGCTGCCATCCGCGCCGCCAAATCCAGTTCGATCACTAAAATCTTTCCTGATTTTGATTTGGGTTTTGCCCGGCGCAACTGTTTCCGCTGTTCTTCAATTTCCTTCAGCGTATCGAGAATTTTCCGCTGTGGAACCTTATCAAACCATTTCAGTCCGTTGCGGCAGAACAATTCACGGTCTTCCGGTTTTGGCGCGGCGATGACGGTGCCGAGCGGCGTTTCATTGGGCGCATTCACGCCGAACTTTTGATGCGCGAAACCCAGTTGAAATCCAGCCTGCGCCATTTTGCTGGTCGGATCTTCAAACACATCGCGGCTCAAGACGGCGAGCAAATTTTTTTCATCGAGTGCGTTGGTGTTCCACGCCAGTGCCGCACCGGCGGCGAACATCGGCCAGCTCACGGCCAGCGGCTGCGGATGACCGCCGTCGCCCCAGTCGGTGTTGAGAAAACCCAGCGCGCCAAATTTCTTGCCCGCGTGGGCGGCGGCGCGCAAGTTGGCGAGCGCGTTGTCGTGTTTGCCGACGAGCGTTTGCCATGTCGAAGTGCCGGGGCAGACATAAAATGGAATTTTCGCCTGGGCGAATTGCGCGGCTTCCTTGGTAAACGGATGATTTGCCTCGTAACCCCAGTTCAGGGCGATGGCATTTTTAGGCAGTTCGCGGATGAGCGCCGGATGTTTCAAAATGATGTCGCCCCAGAACATCATGGTTTTGCCGCGCGTGGTAACTTCGCCGTGGATTTTTTTTAGGAAATCAAGATAGACCCGGCTCTGGCCTTTCGTGGCGCACAGTTTTTTACTTTGGCCTTTGCCCAGATCCCAAGGCTCGTCGCCGCCGATGTTGAAAAGCTGGCTGGAAAAATTTGGTAGCAGTTCGTCGTAAAGTTCGCGCAGAAAGGGCAGGGTGTCGGGATGATTTGGTGCGAGCGTGGTCGGGTGGCGGAGAAAATCCTTGGTTTCGGCTTCGTAGGCGGTGGGGATTTCCGCCAGTTTTTTCAGGCGCGGGTCGGTGAGAAACTCGCGCAGGTGTCCGAAAGAATTTTGATTGGGCACGAGGTCAATCCCCAGTTCGCGACAGCGTGCGGCAAGGGTTTGAATTTCCTTCGCGGTGAGCGCGCCCCAGCTTTGCCAGACCGATTTGTATTTTTGGTAGGCGAACGTGTGTTCGGTGTAAAGTTGTAGCTCGTTGATTTTGAAATCAGCCAGTTTTTCGGCGAGGTCGAGCAAAGTTTCCAACTTCGGCACGCGGCCGCGCGAAATGTCGAGCATTACACCGCGCCGCGCGAAGTCCGGCCAGTCGCGGATTTGCAGGCAGGGCAGGCGGCGACCGTATTGCCGCAATAATTGCCGGAGCGTGGCCGTGGCCGCGCGCAGGCCGGCGGCCTCGCGGAATTCCAGCCGCACCCCTTGGCGATCAATGCTCAGGGTGTAGCCTTCGGGTTGCGCTGGCGCGGCGGGAGTGCGGCTGGCATGGACGGCGGCCAGAGGATTTTTTTGGGGCAGCAGAAAGGTTCCGGCTCGTCGTTTTAGCGAGCGCGGTTGCGGTAGCAGGTTGGGTGAAAACTGATCCGTCACGGCTTTCATTAGACGGAAAACCGGTTGGACTGGACAGAAAAATCAATCGGGTTTTATAAACTCGACTTTGCCACGGTAGTGGGTATTTTTTTTATTAGTTATTACCAGCCAACCACGGAGTCAAACCATGGCACATTCACAGCGTTTCATCGGCCGTTTTCTGACGAGAGGCAGTATCGTCGTCATCGCATTGCTTACCTTGGCGACGAATGTGTATGCCCTGCGCGACGAAAAGAATCAGGGGCGTTGGAACAAGCCTTGCGAAAATGGGCCGGATGCGGTGGTGCCTGGATTCCTCGTGAACATGGGGCCGACCGGCGCACGCGGCATTCTCACCAAACGAACGTTCGTGGTGAAATTTATTTTCCAAGCCACGCCGGCGGCGAACGTGCTGAAGCTGGACGATGTGGTCTATGGTGCCAATGGTAAGGAATTTTCGGAGCATACGTTCGGCCCCAGGTTTCACGGCATCGAAGGTCCGATTCAGGATCTTGGTTTGGCCATTGAAGACAGCGAAGGGTAGCAGCGACGGTGTGCTGCATCTCATGGTGAAACGCGGCGAGCAAAAACTCACGGTCAATGTCCAACTAGAAAAGCTCGGACGCTTCGGCGACTCGCTTTCTCAAGATTGCAAGAAGATCCAGACTCTCCGGGCGCGGGCCTATAAGTATTTGATGGATCATCCCGGCAAGGTTAACTCTCAGGGGCGTTGCGTCGAAACGCTGGCCTTTCTAAGTTCGCCCGATCCCGCAGTTTTTGCCGCCGGCAAGAAACTGGCGCTTGCGTGGAACAAACCCTACGGTGATCAAACGTGGTCTTGGCATTTGGATTTCCAAGGCATCACGCTGGCGGAATATTATCTGCTGACCAAGGACAAGTCGGTTTTGCCGACGCTGCAATCCACCTGCGATCTCATCCGCAACGCGCAGTGGAAAGCTCCCAACGTCATTTGCTACAAGCTTGAGGATTTTACGAAAAAGAAAATCAAAGTAGATCAGGCAACTCTCCAGCAGCACATGGATCTTTACGATGGCGGTTTCGGGCACGCTCCGTATACCACCGCCATCGTTCCTCGTGGTGGCGGCGGCTATGGCCCGATGCAGTGGCCGACGATTCTCGCCATTGACGCCTGGCAACTCGGCAAGCTGTGTGGCATTCAGGAGAACCATCCGGGGCTGGCGCATGCGTTCACGTTTTTGGAGCACGGCACCATGGTTTCTGGCCATGTCGCTTACGGCGGCGAATTCACGCTCAACAATGGTCCGGTCGATCCTGATAAATGGAAAACCGGCATGGTAAACAGCTTCTCCGCTAAGTCTGGACTTGCTTACATGGCTTATATGCTCTCGCCCGATCAGTCGGACTCTACGGAAATGATGAAGCTACACCTTTCGAATATCAACGCTGCCTACAAGGACATGCCCGACGGCCACGCCGACGCGATGATGGGTTTTACCTGGGGATTTGCCGGCGTGCTGGCGTCTGATGATGCCGTGCTGAAAAAGAAAGTCAGCCAATATTACATCGCTTGGCTCAACATGGCCCGCTGCGCCGGCAGCGACTCTTATGTAATTCTTCCCGGCCGTGACTACGCTGATTTAGCTTACTACCGTGGTAACATCCGCAACTACACCACCGCCTCGGTGGCGTTCATCTACAGTTTTACCACGCCCCGGCTCCATGTTCAGGGCATCGGTCGCCAGTCACCGGTCGGCAATGCTGCTGCCTTGAGCCATTAAGAACCCATTGTCAATGATCGCGCTTTGCCGTTGATTTCTCGAAGAGTTCAGTCACGGTTCCCGTCTCGAAAACAGACTCAGGCACGACAGCTCCAGTTATCAGCTCTTGAGTTAGTGGAAATAAAACCAGTTTCTGAATGTTGGTAATGGGTAGTTGGTCAAAGAACGGATGGAGTTTCCAGTTTGTCGGCGACAAAGTAGAGTTGGCGGCTTGATATTCAGATGGAATACAGCGAGACAATGGCCGATTAAAAAATATTTCCTTAAAAACGAGCGCTTCGGCAAGGATGCTGCTAAATAGCCGAGATTCACAGGTTGAAACTTTGAGTTTTGGCCGGTGAAATGGGTAAAATACCGTAAAATCCAGTTGAATCCAAAGCCGTGGCGTTTTGCCGGGGTTGGAAAATAAAAATGTGTTTTTTTCATTTGCTGATGGTAATTGTTCGCGGTGTTCAAAAAACAACTGAAGGTTATGTTGCAAAAATATCAACTTAATGGCGGTTTCGACGAAATGGCGGATGCGCAAAACGGCGTGCGTCCGCATTACCAGAAGTTTCACCAGCTCTTTACCGAATTGACCGAGCCAGAGTTTCAGGCCAAGCGCGAGGCGATTGACTCGGCGTTTCTTCGGCAGGGCGTTACCTTCAACGTCTATGGCGACGCCGCCGGGGCGGAGAAAATTTTTCCATTTGATTTGCTGCCGCGCATCATTCCGGCGAAAGAATGGGAGCATCTGGAGCGCGGCCTGACCCAGCGCATCACGGCGCTGAACCTTTTTCTGCACGACATTTATCACGAGCAGAAAATTCTCAAGGATGGCGTGATTCCGGAATTTTACATTTTGTCCGCGCGCCATTTCCGGCGCGAATTTGTCAACTTCAACGTGCCGAAGGATATTTACATCCACATTTGCGGGACGGATTTGATTCGCGACAAGGATGGAAATTATCTGGTGCTCGAAGACAACGGACGTTGTCCGTCGGGCGTCAGCTACGTTTTGGAAAATCGCCGCGCGATGAAGCGCGCGTTTCCAGGGATGTTCGAAGGTATCGGCGTGCGGCCGGTGGAACATTATTCGCAGGAGCTGCTGAAATCCATGAAGTATATCGCGCCCGCCGGCGTCGCCGATCCGACGGTGGTGCTGCTCACGCCGGGCGCCTACAACAGCGCGTATTTCGAGCACACTTATCTGGCGCGGCAGATGGGCATCGAGATCGTCGAAGGTCGCGATTTGTTTGTGAAAGATTCCCGTGTTTTCATGCGCACGACCAAAGGCCCGCAGCCGGTTCATGTGATTTACCGGCGCATTGACGATGATTTCATTGACCCGACGGTGTTCCGCAAGGATTCAATGCTCGGTGTGCCTGGCCTCATCAACGCCTACCGTGCTGGCAATGTTTCGCTGGCGAATTCCATCGGCACCGGCATCGCGGACGACAAAGTGGTTTATTATTTCGTGCCGCGCATGATTAAGTATTACCTCGATCAGGAACCGATTTTGCCCAATGTGGAGACGTATCTCGCCAGCGAGGAGGCGGACATGAAATACATTTTGGCGAATCTGGAAAAACTCGTCGTGAAGGCGGCGAATGAATCCGGCGGTTACGGCATGTTGATGGGGCCGAAGGCGTCGAAGGAGGAGATCGAAAAATTCCGCCAGCTCATTATCGCCGAGCCGCGTAACTACATCGCGCAGCCGATGATCAATCTTTCGCAGCATCCGACGTGCTGCGACGGCAGCTTCGAGGGACGTCATGTGGACCTGCGGCCGTTCGTTTTGTCCGGCGAACGGACGAGTATCATTCCCGGCGGCCTCACGCGGGTAGCGTTGCGCAAGGGCTCGCTCGTCGTGAACTCATCGCAGGGCGGCGGCAGCAAGGATACTTGGGTGCTCTATGGAGACGAATAAAACTTTTTGCCACCGAGCCCCAGTTTTCACAGAAATGAAAAAAAGTATTTCTCTGTGTCTCTGTGCCTCTGTGGCTAATTACAATTTATGTTAAGTCGCGTCGCCAACTCACTCTACTGGATGGCTCGTTACATCGAGCGATCGGAAAACATCGCACGCATCGTGGACGTGAACCTGCAACTCCTGCTGGACATCCGCAACCTCGACGAAAAACGCCTCGCGGCCTATTGGCTGCCCATCGTGCAGGCGACGGGCGACGAGGAGGCTTTCTTCAAAAAGCACACGCATGCCACCGGCAAAGCGGTCACGGAATTTCTGGTCTTTGAAATGGAGAATCCAAATTCACTTTTGCAATCCATCTGCCAAGCGCGCGAAAACGCCCGCATGGTGCGCGACCAGATCACGCTGGAATTGTGGGAGGAATTGAATCGCCTTTATTTGTTCGCCCGCTCGCCTTATGCCCGCGAAGTCTGGCGGCGTGGTGCCGGTGAATTTTTTCAGGAAATCAAAGCTAGTTCGCTCCACATCATCGGCATCATCGAAGCCACGCTCATCCGCAACGAAGGCTGGTGGTTTGTGCGGGTTGGCCAGTTGCTGGAGCGCGCGGACAAGACCACGCGCATTCTGGACGTGCGCTACCAAAGTTTGCCGGAACGCGGCGCGCCGGAGCGCATCAGCCCGGACGAGGCGCTCGAATGGTCCGCCGTCCTGCGCTCCTGCAGCGCGTGGGACGCCTACAAGAGCATTCATGGTGGCGATGTCCATCCGCGCCAAGTTGCGGAATTTCTTTTGTTGAGCGACGTCTTCCCGCGTTCAGTTCGCTATTGTGTGAACGAATTGAACCTGGCTTTGCGCCGCATTTCCGGCGTTGCTGAAGGCCGCTTCACCAACGACGCGGAAAAGCTCACCGGCCGGTTTCTCGCGGAACTGCAATTCAGCACGATTGACGAAATCTTTGACGTCGGCCTGCATCGGTATCTCGACGAGGCGCAGTTGAAATTGAACAACATCGGCGGCGAACTGTTCCGCGCCTATATTTTCCAGCCCTTTGATAATCCCGACGAAGTCCACATGGTGCAGCAGGAAGAGCAGCAGCAGCAGGGTTTGAATTCGTCATTCGTCATTCGCAATTCGTAATTTTCAAAATGTCCATCCACGTCGCGCTTCATCACAAGACGCATTACAAATACGACCGGCTCGTCACCCTCGGCCCGCAAGTTATTCGCTTGCGGCCTGCTCCGCATTCACGCACGCGGATTTTGAGTTATTCGCTCAAGGTCAAACCGGAAAAACATTTTATCAACTGGCAGCAGGATCCGCAGTCCAACTACGCCGCGCGCCTCGTCTTTGAACAACCAACCCGCGAGTTTTTAGTCGAAGTGGATTTGGTCGCGGAAATGTCGGTTCTGAAT
Organism: uncultured Verrucomicrobia subdivision 3 bacterium; assembly: GCA_903861445.1. Classification (GTDB taxonomy): domain Bacteria; phylum Verrucomicrobiota; class Verrucomicrobiia; order Limisphaerales; family UBA11358; genus UBA11358. The sequence goes on along the minus strand of CAIOUK010000050.1, from coordinate 375 downwards.
CCATTCGACTTTTTCCTCGAACCGAGCGCGCAAAAATTTCCGTTCGCCTACGACCCGGCGCTGGATCACGAACTCGCACCCTTCCAGCGCAAATGCTGGCTGACGAATAATTTTTCCAAATACCTGACCGAGTTGCGCCGCGATTTAATCGGCGAAACGAAACGCCGCACCAAACAACAGCGGCTCGAACTACCCGACAGCGAAAAACAGCCGACCAACGATTTCATCGTCGCCATCAACCAGCGGTTGTGGAAAGACATTAAATATACCATCCGCATGGAACCCGGCGTGCAGACGCCGGAAGAGACGCTCGAAAAAATGAGCGGTTCGTGTCGTGACTCCGCGTGGCAGCTCGAGCAATTGATGCGTCACTTC
>CAIOUK010000049.1 GCA_903861445.1 uncultured Verrucomicrobia subdivision 3 bacterium | reverse complement strand
GATCTTAATCGGCCATTCGAGTTCCGCGTATTCCTTGCTCGTCGTCTTGCCGAGCGGCAGCGTGATGGCGGCGGCCACGTTGCCGCTCGGGCTGACGACGAGCAAGGAATACGCGGAACTCGAATGGCCGATCAAAATTGCCATCACGATTGTCTGGGTGGCGTTCGCGGTAAATTTATTCGGCACCATTATCAAACGCCGTGAGAAGCACATGTATGTCGCGATCTGGTTTTACATCGCCACGGTGGTCACGGTGGCGGTGTTGCACATCACGAACTCGATGACGATGCCGGCGGGTTGGTTCAAAAGCTATTCAATGTATGCCGGTGTGCAGGATGCGTTGGTGCAATGGTGGTATGGCCACAACGCGGTCGCGTTCTTTCTCACGACGCCGTATCTCGGCTTGATGTATTATTTTCTTCCGAAGGCGGCGAACCGTCCGGTGTTCTCGTATCGCCTTTCGATCATCCATTTTTGGGCGCTGGTGTTTCTTTACATCTGGGCGGGGCCGCACCACTTGCTTTATTCCGCACTGCCGGATTGGGCGCAATCGCTGGGCATGGTTTTCTCGCTGATGCTCATCGCGCCGAGCTGGGGCGGCATGTTGAACGGGCTGCTCACTTTGCGCGGTGCGTGGGACAAAGTTCGTCAAGACCCGATGCTGAAATTCATGGTGGCCGCCGTCACGGCTTACGGCATGAGCACGCTGGAAGGCCCGTTGCTCTCAATCAAAACAGTCAACTCGCTATCACATTACACGGACTGGACGATCGCGCATGTTCACGTTGGCGCGATGGGCTGGAACGGCTTCCTGACCTTCTCGATGTTGTATTATTTGTTCCCGAAACTTTACAACACGAAACTCTGGTCCACGAAACTGGCAAATTATCATTTCTGGATCGGGATGCTGGGCATCGTGTTTTATGCCGTGCCGATTTATGTCGCCGGTGTCACGGAAGGTCTGATGTGGAAACAGTTCAACAACGACGGCTTCCTCCAATATCCGAACTTTCTGGAAACTATTTTGCAGGTGGTGCCGATGTTCAAGCTCCGCGCTATCGGCGGCACGCTGTATCTCGTCGGCGTGTTCATGATGGCTTACAATTTGTATCGCACGGCGAAGGCCGGACAATTTGAGCCGGACACCGAGGCGCAGGCGGCAGCGCTGGAAAAAGCACCGGTTGTTGCTGGTAAATCCGCCTTCCACCGGATGCTCGAAGGCAAACCGCTGTTCTTCACCGTGCTGGCCACGGTAGCGATTCTCGTCGGCGGACTTGTCGAAATCGTCCCGATGTTTCTGGTTCAACAGAACGTCCCGAGTATCGCGAGCGTGCATCCTTACACGCCGCTGGAAGTTTTGGGCCGCGACATCTACATCCGCGAAGGCTGTCTTGGCTGCCATTCGCAAATGATTCGGCCGTTCCGCTCGGAGACCGAGCGCTACGGTGAATATTCCAAGGCCGGTGAATTTGTCTATGACCATCCGTTCCTGTGGGGCTCGGAGCGCAAAGGCCCGGACCTCGCGCGCGAGGGCAGCAAGTATCCCGACGCGTGGCATTTCAACCACATGGACGATCCGCGTTCCACTTCGCCCGGCTCCATCATGCCGCGCTATTCCTGGTTGCTGACGCAGAAAATGGAAACGGACACACTCCCGGCGCGGCTCAATGCGCTCCGCAAAATCGGTGTGCCGTATCCCGCCGGATTTGAAAACGGTCCGGCGCAAAAAGACTTGGCGGCGCAGGCCGAAAAAATCGTCGTCGAGCTGAAACTCGGTTCGGTCAAGTCCGATGCCGACAAGGAAATCATCGCCCTCATCGCGTATCTGCAACGCCTCGGCACGGACATCAAAACTACGCCGGTCACGGCGGCGGCGAAATAAAAAGGAAAAATATGATCTCCAACCTCGTTCATTCCATTCTGCGGGAAGCGCAAAACGTCAATGCCTACGGGCTGTTTTCGTTCATTCTGTTCTTCGGATTTTTTCTCGGCGTCCTGGTCTGGGCATTGGCGCTGAAGAAAAATCATTTGAACCATATGGCGGAACTGCCGCTGGACGGCAGCGAGAAAAACTCCAACCACAAAATTCAACCCTGAAAAATTATGAGCAACGATCCCAAAGAGCCTTTGCTGCTCGACCACGACTACGACGGCATTCAAGAACTGGACAACCAGCTCCCGCGCTGGTGGGTTTGGCTGTTTTACATCACCATCATTTTTTCGGCGGTGTATCTGGTCTATTACCACGTCACGCGCACCGGCGATCTGCAAATCGCCGAATACACGAAGGAAATGAAGGCCGGCGAACAGATCAAGGCGGCTGCGATGGGCAATTTTGAATCCACCATCGCCACCCTGCAACCGTCCAAGGATGCCGCCGTGTTGGAAACCGGCAAACAGGTCTATGATAAATTCTGCGCGCCGTGCCATCGCGCGGACGGCGGCGGACTCGTCGGCCCGAACCTTACGGATGATTACTGGATCCACGGCAGCACCTATGCCGACAGCGTGAAAGTCATCTGGGACGGCGTGCCGGCCAAAGGCATGATCATCTGGAAAACGGTTTTGAAACCAAATGAAATCCAGGCCGTGGCCAGCTACATTTACACGTTGCGCGGCGCGAAACTCGCTACGCCCGGCAAGCCGCCGGAAAATCAAGCGCCCGCGAAACCTGCCGGGCCAAGCGCGTTTGAGTGAGTAAATGAAAACTGAAATTGCCCTCACCCTGACCCTCTCCCGTCCGACGGGAGAGGGAACAGCCGCTGGCAATTTTCTATTTTGCGAAGTCTTTGAACCAGCTTCCGCACCCGGTTTGCAAAAATGCGGGGAACGTTTCTCCCTCGCCCTTTCGGAAAGGGAGAGGGCCGGGGCGAGGGTTTCGTAAAACCATTTTTTATTTTGAATACCGACCTAAAATCGCCCGGCAAAAATGGGGCAGCAGACGACAAATCCGCTGTGCAGCCGGTGAACTGGTCGGATTTTCGCGATCACCTCGCCACCGCTGATCGCGATGGTCGCCGCCAGTGGATTTATCCGCGCAAGGTCAGTGGAGAGTTTTTCCGACTGCGGACATGGTTTAGCTGGCTTCTGTTGCTCGTCATGTTTGCCGGGCCGTTCATCACCATCCACGGCAATCCGCTGCTGCTGCTGAACATTGTCGAGCGCAAGTTCGTCGTGCTGGGACAAATTTTCTGGCCGCAGGACATGATTCTTTTTGCCGTGGCGGTGCTGATTTTTGCCGTGAGCATCCTCGTTTTCACGACAGCGTTTGGGCGGCTCTGGTGCGGCTGGGCCTGTCCGCAGACGGTGATGATGGAAATGGTCTTCCGCAAAATCGAATACCTTATCGAAGGCGACGCACACGAGCAGCGTGAGCTGAACCACGCGCCGTGGAACGCCAAAAAACTTTTTCAGAAAATTTCCAAGCACGGCATTTTTTTTGCGCTCTCTTTTCTCATTGGCAATGTCCTGTTGAGCTACCTCATCGGCTGGCAGTCGCTTAACCAAATCGTCACCGACCCGCCCGCGCAGCACGTCACCGGGCTGACGTTCATGATCGCATTTTCGCTTTTGTTTTATGGCATATTCGCGCGCTTTCGCGAGCAAGCTTGCACGTTCATTTGTCCCTATGGCCGGCTGCAATCACTGTTGCTCGATGAAAATTCCATTGTCGTTGCCTATGATTACAAGCGCGGTGAAAAACGCGGTCCGCTCCGCCGGGAACAGAAATTCGGCGAACGCCGCTATGCCGGTTTGGGCGATTGCGTGGCGTGCAATAACTGCGTCACGGTCTGTCCCACCGGCATTGATATCCGCAATGGCACGCAGATGGAATGCATCCATTGCACCGCCTGTATGGACGCCTGCGACGCCGTGATGACGAAGGTGGGCAATCCGCTCGGGCTGATCCGTTACGCCTCGCTGAACGGCATCGAGCGCGGCGAACGCCTGCGCGTCACGCCGCGCCTCGTCGCGTATTCCGTGGTGCTGTTTGTGCTGGCGGCAGTGCTGGGGCTGATGCTGTTCACCCGTGCGGACGCCGAGGCCACCGTGCTGCGTGCGCCCGGCTCAATGTTTCAGCAAATGCCCGACGGCCATTACAGCAATCTTTATACGGTGCGCGTGGTCAATAAAACCGCGCGCGATTTACCGGTGGAACTGCGTTTGGAAAATCCCGCCGGGACGCTGCAGGTCATGGGCGGAAAACTCTTGGTTCCCGCCCAAAAATTGCTGGAGAATTCCGTGCTGATCGAATTGGAACCGGCGGCGCTGAAATCCGGCACCACGCCGCTGGTGATCGGCGTTTATGTTGACGGCAAAAAATTGCAGACCCTCAAAACCGCCTTCATCGGTCCGCGCCTTTGATTATGAAAACCCAAAAAAACTTCTGGCCGCTCGGCATCATCCTCACTTTCGTGGTGTTTTTTATCGGCATGGCGAGCGTCGTCATCATCGCCGCCACGCACCGCGATCATCTGGTCAGCGACAATTACTACGAGCAGGAATTAAAATTCCAGACGCAGATTGACGATGCGGCGCGGGCCAGAGCGGTCGGCGCGACGATTCAATATGAGGCCGCTGTGGCCAAAGTCATCATTCGGGTGCCGGTCGCGCAACTGGCGCAAAAATTTTCCGGCAAGGTGACTTTTTATCGTGCAGATGCGCCGAAGCTGGATCGAGAATCTTTGCTGGAACCGAAAGCGGATGGCACGCAGACCGTGGAACTCGCGCCCTTCGCCGCCGGCCCGTGGCGGGTGCGTGTGCAGTGGACGGCGGATGACAAAAATTATTTCATTGAGGAAAAAATCACCGTCGCGAAGCGCTGACATGGATTTTACGCTGGCCATTTTTCTGGGATTACTCGGCAGTCTGCACTGCGCGGCCATGTGCGGGCCGCTGATGCTCGCGCTGCCGGGGCGGGCCGACGGTGCCGGGCGCTTCATCACCGGACGGCTCATTTATCAGTTCGGTCGCGTGACGACCTATGCCTTGCTTGGCGTTGTGGCCGGACTTGTCGGCAAATCGTTTTTTATCGCGGGCTGTCAACGCTGGCTGTCCATCGCGCTCGGCGTGGTGATTCTGATTGGATTTTTTATTTCCAAAAAAGTGGCGGTGTCGGCGCCGGTGGTGCGGCTGGTGGGGAAATTAAAAACCGCCATGTCGGCGCAATTGCAGCGGCGCAATTTCCGCTCGCTCGGCTTGCTGGGAATGTTAAACGGCCTGCTGCCGTGCGGGCTGGTCTATGTGGCGCTGGCGGGCGCGGTGGCGCGCGGGTCGCTGGAAGGTGCCGTGGTTTTCATGCTGCTGTTCGGCTTGGGCACGTTGCCGATGCTGCTGGCCATCAGCCTTTCGGGAAAACTGTTTCCGGTTGCCTGGCGGCAAAAATTGCGCGGCGCGATTCCGGCCGGCGTTTGTGTGCTGGCGTTGCTGTTGATTCTGCGCGGTCTGGCGCTGGGGATTCCGTATGTGAGTCCGGCGCTGGTGGCGTGCGTGCCGGCCAATTGCTGCGCGCATTGACGGCTCGGCGGGTGGTGTGAACAGCTTATCGGAGAAGTTTGCAGTCTATCTCCGTATTAGGTGTCGTGTTCATGGCTCTATTCATAAATGCAATAGTCATCAGCTATCTAGTCTCTCAAGGCTTCATATCCCTGATAAGAGCAATAAAGCGACTAACTATCTGGTTGCTGGCGCACAAATACCCAACCGTAAAAACCGAACCCAAAAACAAGACCATGCCTAACCGCTCCTCCCAATCTGCCAATCGCCAATAGCTCAATAACGTATGCTCAACCTCAACAACCGGCTCAACCTTCGGCTTTGGATTTTCAAACTCCATAATCAACTGTCTGCCTTTATCCAGAATGTGAACATCATAAATCGCATTTGGAACGTGAGAATTGACAAAACTACCAACGGAGTCTTTGGAATAACCCATGCGAAACCGCGCCGAGATATAGCCGTCTCGCTCCAAATCCTGAATCCAAATCAAATCCTGCTTTGTGTTCGTATTCTCCATGAATGCCGCGCCCGCTGGCATATCACGAATGATTTTCAACCACTCAGCCTTCCACACTAAAGATGCGTCAGCCATATCTAAATCTATGAAAATATCACGAACAACTCACAGCATCGCCACGAAACCTAACATCTAGGTCGGCCCAATTGGTTTAGGTTATTTGTGGCCTATCTGGGTTGTGAAAAAATCCTATTCTGGACGGAAGTGAATGTCGAACATTGAAATGATTCCCGAGCCTGCACTGGAAAAGACAACGGTTTGGCCTTGCCTTCGGGGGCGTTTTGCGTATGCTCCATCCTGCCTGAACGCCGCGTGTGCGGATGTTCATT
>CAIOUK010000048.1 GCA_903861445.1 uncultured Verrucomicrobia subdivision 3 bacterium | reverse complement strand
GCCGGAGCCGCGCCCGCGCACCGTGCGCGAAGCGCTGGCGCAGCAGTCCAAACAGCTTCCCGGCCTGCAACTGCAACAGGACGGCGGCGTGCGCCGGCACGCGCTCTCTTCTTCACTCGACGCGATGGCGACGCCGTTCGGCGCCTATGACCGCGCCATCGTCGAGGCCATCAGCCAGCGCTGGTATGATTTGCTCGACCGGCAGCAGTTCGCGCAAAACCGCACCGGCAAGGTCACGGTTTATTTTCACCTGAATCCCGACGGCTCCGTCACCGAAATGAAAATCACCGAGACGACCGTCGGCGATTTGTTCGCCTACCTTTGCCGCGACGCCATCGAGCAGGCCGCGCCGTTCGGCCCGTGGCCGTCGGACATGCGGCGGATGGTCGGGACGAATTTCCGGGAAATCACTTTCACCTTCTACTACTATTGAATTAACTTGAGCCGCTGAAATTTTATGGAAAAAGCCGTTTACCTTTTGCTCGGTGTGACTTCGGTCGTCTGCGTCGGCGTCATCCTCTGGCGCGCGTGGATGCTGCGCTGGAATCAAGTCGTCCCGACGCCAATCGCCGAGGCGCTGGAAAAATATCGCACGCGCGACGACGCCAAAAACCTTGAGCGCGCCTGCGCGGAAAATCCCTCGCCGCTCGGCCGGCTCATCAGCCTCGCCGCCGAACGCGCGGACTGGCCGAAGGCGGACAACATGGATTCGCTCGAAACCGCCGCTCGCCACGAGGTCGTCCAACTCGAACGCGGCCTCGTCGTGCTCGAAGTCATCGTCGGCATCGCGCCGCTGTTGGGATTGGTCGGCACGATTGCCGGCATGATGACGGTCTTCGGCGATCTCGGCCAGACCGGCTTGAACGACGCCACCAAGCTCGCGCAGGGCATCGCGCTGATTTTGCAGACCACGCTCTTCGGCCTGCTCATCGCCATTCCGGCGCTGGTGGCCTGGGGATATTTCTCCAAAAAAGTCGAGGTGCTCGCCGTGGAGATGGAAACCATCTGCGACGAATTCATTCGCAAACAATACGCCGAGAAGAAATGAGATTTCTCGTCCGCAAACGCCGCACCGCGCCCGCCGTCATCATCGTTGCGCTGATTGACGTGCTCATCGTGCTGGTGATTTTTTTGCTCGTCACCACGACGTTCAAACAACAACCGTCGTTCAAACTCGCGTTGCCGGAATCCACCAAGGCGCTCAAGGAAGGCGCGGGTGAAAACCCACCGCTCATCGTGAGCATTGATGCCGGCGGTGGTCTGCGGTTCGGCGCGGAAAGCCTGCCGCTGACGCAGGAACAACTCCGCAGTCGATTGCTCGCCGCCGTGGAAAAATCCCGCGCCAGCGGACAGGAAGCCAAGCTTGCCGTGCGCGCCGACAAAAATGCGCCGTGGGGCAAAGTCGTGACCGTGATGGATCTGGCCAAGGAAGCGAACATCAAAATCCTGAGCGCGTTCACCAAGGACGCCGGCAAGCCGTGACCGCACTGAAGAACCAGAATTTTACGGTGCCGCCAGCGCACCGAACACCCCGCCGCTGCGCAGATAAACCAGCATCCCCAAACCCGCCAGATCGTAAGTCGTCTTCACGTTTTTGATCACCTGGTTTTCAATGCCGACTTTCTGCTCGCGGTTGTTGCGCGGGTTCTTGAGGTCAATGAATTTCAACGTGCCGACGGAGACATTCACCACATCGGCACCTTGAAACGTCAGGCCGGTTTGCTTTTTGAAGGCGGCCAATTCTTTTTGGTCGGAGGCGGTCTTTTTCGTCGGCAACGCCACGCCCAGCGCGAATAGATTTGTCTGCCCGGCCTCGTTTTTCACGATGTCGAGTTCACCTAGGTTGATGCGGACGAGCATGAGGTGAAGCTGATTTTTCCGCAACGCGGCAAAGTCATATTCGACGTGGATTTCCGGGAGGTCGAGAAACGGCGTGCCGCCGAAGCTCGGCGGATTGTGGATTTTCAAATCGCGAATCGTCACCACCGGCTCCAGCAGGCCGAGGTGAAACTGGCCGATCTCCGCATCCATGCCGGTCTGCGTGCGGATGCTTCTTTCCGCCGCGACGCGCAGAATGGTGTCGAGCGACAGGAGCAAAATTACGACCAGCACCACCGCGAGCAGGCACAACCGGAACAGCCATTTGAAAATGAATTTCATGTGTTGTCAGAAACGCACGTCTTCCGGGCGGACTTCCAGACATTCGTCCTGATCCTCCCAAATCGCCGTCGCGTAGTGGTCGAGCAGTTTCGGCGCGAGTTCGCGTCCAGCCATGGCCAGCAGCACTTCGGCCTGTAGCGCGGCATTTTCGTAGGCAGCATCGTAATTGCCGATCCGCTTGCGCTGGCGGTCGTCCCAATGCGCCACGGCGTGAACCGGCTCGTAATTTTTCGCCCACGGTTCCAGAACGGTGCGTAGTTCGGCGGGCAACTCATCGAACGGCACGAGAATTTCGTTGCAGTGCTGGCAGATCAAACCTTCTGTGCGCACGTCGCGCGTGAGCAACGGCAAAAACGGCGCACGGCAGCAGGCGGATTCAGGAAAGGCGGCGGGCGGTGTGGCGAGGCGTTTGAACCAGATTTGCCGGCCATGCGCCACCTGCGCCGCGAGGCGATACGCGCCGACGAGCGGATGCGAGAGCCGCCACGCGCGCCCTTCAAACTGGCCGAGCGTCTGCGCGAGCCAGCGCGCGAGCGTGAGGTCGTCCCACGTTTGGAACGCGCGACCGTATTCCGTCCACAACGAGTCGAGCGGCGAACTGGATTCGGGAAATTCCATCGCGTTCAGGATGGCGCGGCGAGCAGATTTTGTCGAGCGGCGTTGCGGACGGAACGGAAGCTGGCTGAATAGACTGAAATCAGTGCGGCCAGTTGATGTGCCAATAACAGGTGTTAGTTTGGATTAAATTGATTAACAATATATTTTCAGCATGATTGTCAGCAAAGCCCATATTGATGCTTCCGGGAGGCGATTGTGCTTGGGCGGCAGTAAGGTTTTGCGGCGCGGTGCTGGCTGCCATGGATCCATGCCGGGCGATTTCAAAAAAACGCAAAGCATGGGAAATTGGACCACCGGAGGCACCGGAGGCAATATACAGGTTGGTGTTTAGATTGCCAAAATCTGCAGTCGTTACGCCAGTGTTAGCAAAATTCGCTTCACCAGCAGGGGTAATGGCATCACCAAAAAATGGGATTTTACTAGGGGCAAAAAAATTTGCATCGGAATTGAAAAAATTGGTGCTAGGGTAGCTAGTGTTTACTTCACACCACCAATTGTCGCCGTAGCTGCCCATTGAAGTAGTATGCAGATTGATATCAGTCCAACACCAAGGACTGTCTGCTGTTCCAGCATAGCCGTTGAGACCCCCTTGCATTTGGGTATTCTTGCCAACCCATGCGTTGGTGCCGCCGGGGTCAGGAGCCGCTGGGCAAAAGCGAGCCGTTTGTATAGCGCTGTAATTGTTCTGGAGAATATCTATCCAAGTATGAGCAAAAGGCACCTGCATCAGCTTGCCATTGTTATCGCCGATATACATGGTCATCGAAAGACCAATCTGCTTTTCATTGTTGAGGCAGCCTACAGTTTTGGCCCGATTCTTCGCTTTAGCGAAGGCGGGCAGCAACAGCGCCGCTAGAATGGCAACGATGGCGATGACGACGAGAAGTTCAACCAACGTGAACGCGCGACCAGGGAAAGTTCCTAACAGGAACCTCGGTTTGACCGCCGGGCGATCCAGAGAAAAATACTGTCGCCACATATACATGGGTTATCTTTACGTCTTTTGCAGCTGTGTGTAAAGGCAGCGGTGCTTTTGCCGACTCGGTAAAAGCCCGATTTATCATGGCCGAAAGGCAGTTGGCCTACGGTTTTATGATTTCCCCCACGTCGCGCAGGCAAGTTGTCAATGCCTTGGTTTCAATCAGTGCGGCCAGTATGCACTCCAATAAAGGGTGTTTGTTTGTAATAAGTTGATTAATGAGATGTTTTCAGCATGACCGTCGGCACAGCCCATATTGACGCTTCCGGGAGGGGATTTGGCTTGGGCGGGCGGCAGATTTTTCGGCGCAGCACTGGCTGAATTTGCCCAATGCCGGCAGATTTCGACGGAATTTAAAGAGTGTCTATTCCCACTCGGATAGTTTGCATCGGCTACATTGATGGTATTGCCATTATATAGGTCAGTGTTGCCCCCCAAATCGCTAGTCAAAGGGTTTACAAAATCCATAATGCCATCTCCAAAATACGGGGTTTGGCTGGGGGCAAAAAGCTGTGATTCTTTATTGAAGCAATTCGTATCAGCCGGAACAAATCCGCACCAACCGTTGTAAGCGTAGCTGCCCATTTGATCCCAGGAGACATTCCCACTGTAATACCAAGGGTTATCCGCCCTGCCAGCTTGGGCGTTGAGCCACCCTACATGATTGCCTTGATTGGTGGTCCATGCGCTGGGACCGCCGGGGTCGGGAGCCGCCGCACAAAACCGACCCGCTTGGATGGCCTGATAATTAGTTCGGAGAACTCCCATCCAGCTCGTCACAGTAGAGGCATCAAAATACTTGCCATCGTAATCTCCAAGATACATGGTCACCGAAAGCCCAATCTGCTTTTCATTGTTGAGGCACATTATGACTTTAGCCCGGTTCTTGGCCTTGGACAACGCCGGCAACAACAGCGCCGCCAGAATGGCAATGATGGAGATGACCACCAGCAGTTCAATCAATGTGAAAGCCAACGGCTTTAATCTGGATAGAACAAATTTCATAAAGACGTTTTATAATGATTGTCGGCTCGGGGCTGACTGCCGTATTTCAAAAACGCTTGGTTTGGCAATTGAGCCATCATGGGCTGTTCAAGGCCGTAAATCAACTGTCCGAGTTTAATTTTTCAATTTTCCACCATCCAACCAATCACTCAAATGCTTTCTTTTCCGCCAGCTACCCCCAATTGGGGTGTAGCTGGCGTGGTAGAAACGACGGAAGCGGGTGCTACCCCTTTAGCTTCCGCTCCAGAATTTCGCCGACGAGTGCGGGGTTGGCCTTGCCTTTGGAGAGCTTCATCACCTGACCTTTGAGCGAATTGAGCGCGGCCACTTTGCCGGCCTGGTAATCCGCCACGGGCGCGGGATTGGCGGCGATGGCTTCGTCGCAGAATTTTTCAATCGCGCCGGTGTCGCTGACTTGCGCCAATCCTTTTTCCTGAACGATGGCAGCGGGAGATTTGCCGGTAGCGAACATTTCGGCAAACACCGTTTGCGCGGCGGAACTGCTGATGGTCTTGGCTTCGACCAGCGCAACGAGTTCCAGCAAGGCGGATGGCTTGAACTTCAAATCGGCAAGCGTGGAGAGCTTCAAGTCGGCTGGCTCGATGCCGAGGGCCGCTTGTTCCTCGGCTTCAGCCTTGTTTGCTTCGGCAAGTTTGGACAATAAATTATTGATAATCCAATTCGCGACGGCCTTGGGATTCTTCGACTGCTGGGCGAGGCCTTCAAAATAATTGCCCAGCGCGACGTTGCTCTTGAACACCTCCGCGTCGCCGGCAGGCAACTGGTAATCGCGTATGAACCGCTGCTTGCGCGCCAGCGGCAACTCGATGACCTGCGCCTGCACGTCGGCCAGCCACGCGTCGGTCGGCGCGAGCGGCATCATGTCGGGTTCGGGAAAATAGCGGTAGTCATGCGCGTTTTCCTTCGTGCGCATTTCCTCGGTGATGCCAGCGACGTCGTCCCAGCGGCGCGTGGATTGAACAAGTTTGCCGCCGGATTTTAGCACTTCAATCTGCCGCGAGATTTCATATTCCGCTGCGCGGCGCACGCCGGAAAATGAGTTCATGTTTTTGATTTCAATCTTCGCGCCGAGTTCTTTTGTGCCGACCGGACGCACCGAAATGTTCACGTCGCAGCGCACCATGCCTTTTTCCATGTCGCAATCGCTGACGCCGCCCTGATGCAAAATTTCCGTGAGCGCATTCAGATACGCGTAGGCCATGTCCGCACCGGTGAGATCCGGCTCGGAAACGATTTCGAGCAGCGGCACGCCGGCGCGGTTGAAATCCACGCCGCTGGTGCGGTCAAAATGCGTGAGCTTGCCGACATCCTCTTCGAGGTGCGCACGGGTGATACGGACTTTGCCGAGGCCGTTCACCGAGCCGAGGCCGTTGAATTCAAATTCCACGAAGCCGTTCGCCGTGCTGGGCTTGTCGTATTGCGTAAGCTGATAATTCTTGGAGGCGTCGGGGTAGAAATAATTTTTGCGGTCAAATTTCGCGTAGCGCGGAATCTCGCAGTTGAGCAGATAGCCGGTCAAAACGGTTTTGCGCAGCGCTTCCTCGTTCGGCACGGGCAGGACGCCGGGCATCCCGAGGCAGACGGGGCAGACGTTGGTGTTCGGCTCGGAACCGTATTGGTTCGCGCAACCGCACCACATCTTGGATTTGGTTTTGAGCTGGACGTGCGTTTCCAGTCCGATGACGGCTTCGTATTCCATTGCGCAGCTATTTTAGCCACAGATGAAACACGGATGAAACACTGATTTTTCAAGCCGTGGCGGCGGGAGCGGAAACCAGATTTTTCTTACGACTGAACCGCTGTTGAAACCGTTCGAGGTAGAGATAAATCACCGGGGTGATGTAAAGCGTCAGGGTTTGCGACACCACCAGGCCGCCGACGACGGTGAGGCCGAGCGCCCGGCGCGATTCGCCGCCGGCACCGATACCCAGCGCGATGGGCAGCGTAGCCATCAGCGCGCACATCGTGGTCATCATGATCGGCCGGAACCGCAGCAGGCAGCCTTCGTGAATGGCATCGGCGGCGGATTTGCCAGTTTTCTGCGCTTCGATGGCGAAGTCAATCATCATGATGGCATTCTTCTTCACGATGCCGACGAGCATGATGAGACCGACGAAGCCGTAGATATTCAGGTCAATTTTGAAAAGCATCAGCGTCAGCAGTGCGCCAAATCCGGCCGAGGGCAGACCGGATAAAATCGTAATGGGATGGATGAAGCTCTCATACAAAATTCCCAGAATGATGTAGATGATGATGATGGACACGATGAGCAGGAGGAAAAGTCCTTGCGACGAGGATTGAAACACCTGCGCCGAGCCTTGAAAACTGCCGGTGATGGTCGCGGGCAGGTGCAAATCGGCTTCGATTTTTTGCACGCTATCCACCGCCGTGCCGAGCGAGACACCGGGCGCGAGGTTGAACGAGATGGTGACGGCGGGCAACTGGCCGACGTGTGAAATGCTCATCGGGCCGAGGCTGCGCGTGAGTTTGGCCACAGCGCTCAAGGGAACCAGCTTGGGCGCGCCGTTGGTGCCGGGGTTGGAACTGGCAATGTAAAGCTGCGCGAGCGCCGACGGATCGAGCTGGAACTGCGGTTGAACTTCAAAGACCACCCAGTATTCCGCCACGTCGCCATAAATCGTGGAGGACTGGCGTTCGCCAAACGCGTCGTAGAGCGCGTTCTCAATCTGCTGCGGCGTGACGCCCAGCGCGGCGGCTTTGTTGCGGTCAATTTCCACATTCACCTGCGGGCTGGCGATCTGCAAATCCGTCGTCACATCCTGAAAACCGGGTTGCGCGGCAATGGCCTTGGTCAGAATCGGCGTCCAATGGAATAGCTCCTTTGTGTCGGTGTCCTGCAAACTGTATTGATAGAGCGCCTTGGTCAGTTTGCCGCCGACGCGGATGAGCGGCGGATTTTGCATGAACACATTCAAGCCCGGCAACTGGGACAATTTTTTGCGCAATTCCTGGATGATTTCGTTAGCGCTCAACTGACGCTCCGAGCGATCCTTCAGCCGCATGAACATCCGGCCCTGATTCATCGTGGACGAAGCGCCGGAACCGGTGTTGCCCATGAAGGAGCCGAAGCCGGCCACGTTCGTATCCGCGCCCACGATTTTGGCCGCCGCCATCTGCTGTGCCTTAAGCGCATCAAAAGAAATATCCTGCGACGCCTCGGTGATCGCAAAAATCTGGCCGGTGTCCTCGTCCGGAAAAAAGCCCTTGGGAATCACTTTGAACAGAAACAGCGTCACCACCAGAATCACCAGCGAAACCATCAGCGTCGTGAACCGGTGGCGCATCACAACTTGCAGCGAGCGGTCATAGCCGGCCAGCACGGCATCGAAAAACCGCTCGAAAGCGTTGTAAAGCGCGCCGTGTTTCCGTCCGTGCTGCGCGCGGACAAACCGGCTGCACATCATCGGCGTCAACGTCAGCGAGACAAAACCGGACACCAGCACGGCCACGACGATGGTCACGGCGAATTCATGCAGCAGCCGGCCGAGCAAGCCGCTCATGAACAACACCGGGATAAACACCGCCGAGAGCGACAGCGTCATTGAGATGATGGTGAAACCGATTTCTCGGGAGCCGTTGAACGCGGCCTCCATCGGCGATTCACCCATTTCCATGTGTCGCACGATATTTTCGAGCATCACGATGGCATCATCCACCACGAAGCCGACACACAAGGTCAGCGACATCAGTGAGAGATTGTCGAGGCTGTAACCGAGCAGCGCCATCGCCGCGAAGGTGCCGATGATGGACATCGGCAGCGCCAAACTGGGAATGACGGTGGCTGAAAGATTTCGCAGAAAAATAAAGATGACCATCACCACGAGCGCGACGGTCAGCAGCAACGTGTGTTCGACATCCGTCACCGATTTGCGGATGGACTGCGACCGGTCAAACAACACGTCCAAACTCACGGACGCCGGAATCCGTTCGCGAAACACCGGCAGCAGCCGGCGGATGCTATCCACGACCGCCACCGTGTTCGCGCCCGGCTGGCGCTGCACGGCGAGCACCATGGCGCGGGTGTTATTATACCACGCCGCCGCCTTGTCGTTCTGCACGCTGTCGAGCACCTGACCGAGTTGCTGGAGGCGCACCGGACTGCCGTTGCGATAGGCCACAATCATGGGTCGGAACGCCGCCGCGTCGTTCAACTGCCCGCTGGCCTGCACCGTGAACGCCTGATGTTTGCCATAAAGCGTGCCCAGCGGCTGATTCACGTTGCCCGCCTCCACCGCCTGCTCCACCTGGTCAATGCCCAGACCGTAAGCCGCAAGTTTGTTCGGATCCACCTGAATGCGCACGGCGTATTGCTGCGAACCGAAAACGCTCACCTGCGCCACGCCGTTGATCTGCGAAATCTGCTCGGCCAGCAAATTTTCCGCGTAATCATCCACCGTCGAAAGCGGCAGCGTCGGCGACGACATGGCGATGTAAATGACCGGCTGATCTGCCGGGTTGACCTTGCTGTAAGTCGGGGGCGCCGGCAGGTTCGGCGGCAGTTGCTTCGCCGCCTTGGCAATGGACGCCTGCACGTCCGCCGCCGCCGCGTCAATGTTGCGGTCGAGCGAAAATTGAATCGTGATTTGCGCGCTGCCCTGCGAACTGGACGACGTCATCGAATCCACGCCCGCGATGGTGGAAAATTGTTTTTCCAGCGGTGTCGCCACTGCCGAGGCCATCACCTCGGGGCTGGCACCCGGCAGGCTCGCCGAAACCTGGATGGTGGGATAATCCACACTCGGCAAATCGCTCACCGGCAGCGTCACGAAGCCGACGATGCCGAACAGCAGAATGCCGAACATGACCAGCGTGGTCATCACCGGCCGGCGGATAAATAGTTCGGGAACGTTCATCGTGGGAAATGGCCGAATGCAGAATGAAGAATGAAGAAATCATTCAACGCGCCGGTTACGCCCATTTTTGTTTTTTCCTTCTTCATTTGCTTTTAATGCTCACCACCACGCCGGGCACGAGCCGCAACTGCCCGTCCGTCACGACGGTTTCACCATCGCGCACACCTTTTTCCACCACCGTCAGGCCGTTATAAGTGATGCCGGTCGTCACCGGACGTTCATCCACCGTCGGCACGACATTGGTCGGGTTCGCCGTCACGACGTAAAGGAATTGTCCGTTCTGACCCGTCTGCACCGCCTGCGAGGGCACCACGACGGCGTTGATCAATTCGTCCAATTGCAGTGAGACCTGCACAAACTGGCCGGGCCATAATTTTTCATCCAGATTGGGGAAGGCCGCCTTGAGCAGGATTGTGCCCGTCGTCGCATCCACAGAATTATCCACGAAAGCAAGTTCGCCTGACGGCTGCGCGCCGGTGAGATTTTCAAAACTGGCCGTCACCGTCAGCGTGCGCCGGCGCATCTGCTGCTGGATTGCCGGCAGATATTTTTCCGGCACGGAAAACGCCGCATAAATGGGATGAATCTGGTTGATGGTCAGCAGCACGTCGTCCGGCGACTTCACGACGTTACCCTCGTGAAATTGCAGGCTGCCCGTGCGCCCGTCAATCGGCGCGCGAATCTCACAATATTCCAGATTTAATTCGTCCGCCCGCACCGCCGCCGCCAGCGTGTCGCGCGCGGACTTGCTCGTGTCGAACTCGTCCTGCGAAACCAGTTTTTGGTCGAACAATTTTTGCTCGCGGTCAAATTGGATTTGCGCGTTTTCCAACTGCGCTTTGTCGTGCGCCAGCGCCGCCTGTGCCGGGCGCGGATCAATCGTGAACAGCAAGTCGCCCTTTTTGACTTCCTGACCTTCGCGGAAATTCACCGTGCTGATGCGGCCGCCAATCTGCGGGCGGATGGTGACGGTCAGAATGGGCAGGACATGGCCGACCGGCGGCGGGTCAATCAGCACCGGCACATTCGTCACAATCGCCTTCGCCGTCAGCACTGGCACCGGCGCGGTCACTTTTGTTACCGGTGCCCGCGAACAACCGGCGGCAAGTGCCAGAACGCAACCCGCCACCAACCAAAGCATTTTATTTTTCATAACCATGGACTTAAAATTTATTTGCCGGTCGTCACGGACGAAACGCCACCGAGATTTTTTCCAAAAACCGCGCGTATTCCTGCTGAAAGCGCGGCTGGTGCGGCGAGCTGCCGAGAATGATGCGCGCAATCTGCGGCAGGGCGAACGGAAACATGGCCAGCGACGTCTTGGCCAGTTGCAGATGCGCCGCCACCACATCTTTACGCAGGATGCCCGCCGCCTGTTTCTTTTTGAGGTCGGCCACCAACCGGCGCGCCACCCGCCGCCGCTCCGTTTCATCCAATACTTTATCATCCGTGGTTTGGAGCGATTCCCACGCCAACAGCCGCACCCAGTCGGTGTCCTGACCGTTTTGCTTGAACCACAACGGCAGGCTGGAAAGCGGTTCGTTCCGGGGCGACTTCGCCGCTACCTGATTTTGCCGCTCGCTGATTTTGTGGCGCAGGACGGCGCGGAACAAACCTTCCTTGTCGCGGAAATAATGGTAGAGCATCCGCTTGTTGACTTTCGCGCGGCGGGCGATGGCATCAACGCGGGTGCCAGCGAAACCAGCGGCGGAAAACTCCTGCAGCGCCGCGCTCAAAATACGGCGGCGGGTGCTGTCGGGATCGCGGGCGGCGGGATGTTTTTTGGCAGCCATGCGGATTAAGTAACCAAAAGGTTACTTAAACGCAAGCGGGAAAATCAGGGTTTGGGGGGCTGGCCGGGGGCGGGCGGCGTGCTGGCGCGGTTCAGTTCCTCAATTTCGCGCATCATCTTGTCCGCCGCCTCTTGCGAAAGACTGTGGGACACGGAGATGCCGAATTGCCGCTTGAGGTATTCGTCGAGCCGCAGCCATTGCCCCTGGAATTTCACCTGCCCGGTCCACGCGCAGACGGTGACAAACTCCTGAAGTTTTTCCAGGCGCAACAGGATGACCACCACCATGACTAGGGCCATCGCCACGGCGATAATCAACATCAGTGACATAATTTGCTTGGCGACCACGTCCTGCTCGGCTTCCTGCTGATGCTTGCTCAAGGCCTGTTGCTGTTCTTCATGGGCTTGAAACAAAATGTGCCGCAGATGATCCAACTTTTCCTTGCCGCGCGCGGTCAAAGCCACCACGGATGCATTGGTGGTGAATTGGCCGGCGGCGAAAATGGCCTTGGGATCAAACACCAGTTCTTCATCGACCATTTTTTCCAAGGCGGCCAGATTGTCCAACTGCGCCAGGTCATCACTGGCAAGCCTTTTTAATTCAGCCAACTTGTCGCGGGCGGCCTGCACGGCGCGCTGGTGGGGTTCGAGATATTCCTCGCGCCCCGTGAGGAAGTAGCCGCGTTGGTTCGCCTCGGCATCCACAATGTAGGACTGGGTTTGCTCCAGCATATCCAGCACTTTGTAAGTCTTCATCACAAAGTTGAAGGAGTTGTTGAATTGTCCGCCGGACTGGTGCACCAACCAGGTCATCCCCAGCAATGCCACCATCGGCAAAGACAATCCCAACCAAAAGAGAACTTTTTTTGTAATGCGGGCAGGCATCATCGCGGCGAATATAAACTAGGTTTGATTAAAGTGCAGCTTTTTCTTTATGCCACGGCGTCGCCTGCTCGTAAGCGTGCGCAATTTTCAAAAGCGAGGCCTCGCCAAACGGTTTCCCCAACAATTGCAGACCGATGGGCAGCTTGGGATTCTTGGTGAAACCGCACGGCACGCTGATGCCGCAGATACCCGCGAGATTGCAGGAAATCGTGAAGATGTCCGACAGATACATTTGCAGCGGATCGTCCGACTTCTCGCCGATTTTGAACGCCGCCGTCGGCGTTGTCGGCGTCACGATGACATCCACTTTTTCAAACGCCTTCAGAAAATCATTGCGGATGAGCGTGCGGACTTTTTGCGCGTGCAAATAATAGGCGTCGTGATAGCCACTGCTTAAAACGTAGGTGCCAAGAATAATTCGCCGTTTCACTTCCGGCCCGAAACCCGCGCCGCGCGTCTTCGCGTAAAGTTCAATCGGATCCGCACCGTCCACCCGCGCGCCGTAGCGGATGCCATCGAAGCGCGCCAGATTCGCCGACGCCTCGGCGGTAGCGATGATGTAGTAAGTCGCCACCGCATAATCCGTGTGCGGCAAAGAAATTTCCACAATCTCCGCGCCGAGTTCGGAATATTTTTTCACGGCGGCGTCCACGGCGGCTTTTACTTCGGGGTCAAGGCCGCCAATCATGTATTCCTTCGGCAAGCCGATTTTTAGGCCGCGAATGTCACCGGTCAGGGCGGCGGCATAATCCGGCACCGGTTCCGGCACGCTCGTCGAATCGCGCGAATCCACGCCGCTCATCGCACCGAGCAAAATCGCCGCGTCGCGCACGTCCTTGGTGAACGGCCCGATTTGGTCGAGCGAACTCGCAAACGCAACGAGGCCGTAGCGGGAAATTCTTCCGTAAGTCGGTTTCAGCCCGACACAGCCGCACAGCGCCGCCGGCTGGCGAATCGAGCCGCCAGTATCCGAGCCAAGTGACGCGATGCACTCATCCGCCGCGACCGCCGCCGCCGAGCCACCGGACGAGCCGCCGGGAATCCGCGTGGTATCCCACGGATTTTTCGTGGTGCCGAACGCGGAATTTTCCGTGGAACTGCCCATCGCAAATTCGTCCATGTTCAACCGGCCAAAAACAATCGCGCCCGCGGCTTTCAATTTTTCAATCACGGTGGCGTCGTAGGTTGAAATAAAATTGCCGAGAATTTTCGACGCACAATTCAGCGGCTGGTTTTTGACGCAGAGAACATCTTTGACCGCAATTGGCACGCCCAGCAAAGGTTTTTTCTCGCCGGCGGCGATGGCTTTGTCCGCCGCGTCCGCCTGCGCCAGCGCATCCACCGCGTTGTGGCTGATGAAGGCATGGATTTTCCCATCCACGCGGGCGATCTGGTCGAGACACGCCTGCGTGGCTTCGCGCGCGGAGACTTCACGGCGGGCGAGTTTCGCGGTGAGTTCGGAAATGGTGAGTTGGTTTAACATGGAAAACTTGAGACACGAATTGCACGAATATTCACTAATTCAAATTTCCAATTCGTGAATATTCGTGAAATTCGTGTCTTCATTCGACGATTTTCGGAACGATGAACAGCCCGTTGGATTGCTTGGGGGCGTTGCGGAGCGCGTCGTCCTGCGGCAGCGACGGGCGGATTTCGTCGGCCCGCGTAATGTTGACCAGTGGCACAGCGTGCGCGGTCGGCTCGACACCGGAAACATCCAGTTCGCGCAATTTTTCGATGTAGCCGAG
>CAIOUK010000047.1 GCA_903861445.1 uncultured Verrucomicrobia subdivision 3 bacterium | reverse complement strand
GTATGGGCACCGACCCAAGCCTCGTCGTGTATGACGACATCGGCGGCGGCGTGGGCGACGTGATTGGTTACGAGGAAGGCGCGGAAGCGGCACAGCCATTCGCGGTCTCGCCGCCGATTGACGCGATCAATTGCGCGCTGGTGGACGAAATGTTTTACAGTCCGTGGAAGGGTTGAACTTAATAAATTTATTATTTTTATATGAGCCAAGTTATCAGTGTCCGTGACATTCAGGAAATGATCCGCAACGGTCAGGGCGTCAATATCCCCGCCGACGCCATCGTGACGCCGTCAGCGCGTGAGCTGTTGCAGGACATCGAGACCAATGGCGCGCGCGCCATTGCGACCGGCAACGTGTCTGCCAGCGCCGACAAACTTTCGCCGCCGACCAAGAAATTAAATTCCAAATCGCCGAAGTCGGAACTCGAAGCGTTTTTTAATTCGCCCTACGCGCACAGCTTGAAGGAACAAATTTGCGAAATGGGTCATCGTTTGTGGAAGCGCGCTTATGTGGATGGCAATGGCGGCAACATGGCCATCCGCGTTGGCGAAGACATCGCCATCTGCACGCCGACGCTCGTGAGCAAAGGCTCGCTCAAGCCGTCCGATATGTGCCTCGTAGATTTCGAAGGCAACCAACTTTGCGGCACCAAAAAGCGCACCAGCGAAATCCTGATGCACTTGCAGATGATGAAGAAACAGCCGAAGGCGATTGCCACCTGCCATTGTCATCCGCCTTACGCCACGGCGTTCGCAGTTGTCGGCCAAGCGCCGCCTACTTGCATGTTGCCGGAGTATGAAGTGTTTTGCTCGGTTGGTGTCGCGCCCTATCGCACGCCCGGTTCGCCGGACATGGGCAAGCTTGTCGCCGACCTTACTGACGATTACAACACTATCCTCATGGCGAATCATGGCGTCGTGACGTGGAGTCACAACAACATCGAGGAAGCCTACTGGCGCATGGAAATCATCGAGGCCTACTGCCGCACCATCGTGGTGGCCGGCCAGCTTGGCAAGCCCATCCAGACGTTCACCGGGCCGCAGATGAAGGAGATTCTCAACATCAAGCAGAGCCTCGGCTTTGTGGACCCGCGTATTGGCATGAAGGAATGCGAACTCTGCGACAGCGGCGAATGGCGTCCCGGCGCGACCTGTCAAGCCCCGCAAGGCGAACCCACAGTTGGCCTCGATGCCGAAGCGGAAGCAGCAGTGAAAGCCATCACCGACCAGATTTTGTCGCAGATGAAATAACGGATTTGTAAAACAAAAAACGGCGAACCAAACCGGTTCGCCGTTTTGCTTTTAAAATCAATTATTTTACTGGCAGCTGCGTGTTGAACGGTTCGGCGGGCAGACCAGCCTTATTGAACAAGTTCGGTTGCGCGAGCTGATTCCAAGCGAAACGCACGGCGACAGGTTTGTCCAAGCCGGCGGCGAAGACCTCGATGGTTTCTTTGCCGGTAATTTTCGCCTCGGCGGGGACAAATTTTCCGTCGGCACCGGCAATCTCAAACCAAGTTAACGGCTGGTTGTCCTTGCTGACGAGACCGCCGTAGGTGTGCTTAAATGCCAGCATAACCTTATTACCAGACACTTTCATTTTCTCAAATGCGGGGCTTTCGCTGGGCACGTCCTTGTCGTAAGTCTTATCCAAAGCCAGCAGTGCGAGGCGATGGCCAACGTCCTTTTTGTTGCGCGGATGGATGTCGCTCAAATTATCCACCAGGTCGGTGGTCACGATCATGCCGGTGTTCTTGATATGGCGGGCGGCGCGGGATTGTTGCAGCCAGAAGCGGGGCAACGGATCTTTGTCCGCAACGTAGTTCGTCAAGTTACCGATGTATTTGTAGGGCGCGATTTGCACGAAGTAAAAGGGGAAATCACCCTCATTCCAAACCTTGCGCCAGCCACCGATGAGCGCGGACATTTTGGCATCGTAGTTGGTGTCGTTACGATTGGCTTCGCCCTGATACCAGATGGCACCACGCAGCGCGTAGCCGACGATGGGCGCGATCATGGCGTTGTAAAGCACGGTGGGTTCGCGGTTGGAAAGCTTGTTGGTCTCAAAGCCCGAAGTTTTGGTCTGCGCGAGCGACGGCACGGATTGAAAGCCCACCGGCGGCGTCCACGGTTCGATGCGCGTCCCGCCCCAGTCGGAGGCGATCAACCCCACCGGCACGTTGAGGTTGGTGTGAATCTCGCGGCCAAAGAAATAAGCGGCGGCGGAAAAATAAGTGGCGACCAAAGTATTAGAGCTACACTCGCACCAGCTGGAATATTTTTCCAGATAGGTGCGGGGGTTGGCGGCGGTCATTCGTTCCACTTTGAACAAACGGATGCCGGGATAATTTGCAACGGCTAGTTCCTGCTCGGCGTTGATGGTCGGCTTGGGACCGGAAAAACCTTGGATGGGCATTTCCATGTTCGATTGCCCCGATGCCAGCCACACTTCGCCGACGAGAATATTGTTGAAGACTTTTGTTTCTCCCGATTCTACAACGAGCGTTTGCGGGGTGAATGAAGCCTTGAGCTTTCCCAGCTTCACGAGCCATTTGCCGCTGGCATCGGCGACGGCGGACTGGCTCTGGCCGGCGAATTTCACGGTGATTTTTGCGCCCGGCGTGCTCCAACCCCAGACCGGCACAGCCTGCTGCTGTTGCAGCACCATGTTGTCGCCAAAAATGGCGGGCAGTTTTAATTCAGCGCGGGCGGAGATTTGAAACGCCAGCACAGCGCCAAATAACGCATAGACAAGACGGGATGATTTCATCCGCCCATTTTGCTCCGGCCGGGGGATTTGGCAAAACTATTTTGCCAGCGCCGGCCAGAATCTGTTACGCTGTGCAAATGCGAATTTTCAACTGGCTGTTCGGCGCCACTCTGACGGTGTCGCTTTCCGCGGCGGAAATGCAATTCAATTTCGGCGACGCAACCGAAGGCACCACCCCGCCAAATTTTTCCTCCGCATTATTTGGCACTGGCCAGCCGCCGGTCTGGAAAATTGTCACGGCGGAGATGCCCTCGGCATTTGCGCCGCTCACGGACAAGGCCCAGTCGGTGACGCGTCACGGCGTGCTCGCGCAAACCAGCCAGGACATGACGGACGAACATTTTCCGCTGTGTGTGCATGACGGTGAGATATTCCGTGATTTCAAGTTCACCACGCAGTTCAAAATTGTCAGCGGCGTGACCGAACAGATGGCGGGCATTGTGTTTCGCTACCAAAACTCGTCCAACTTCTACGTCGTCCGCGCGAGCGCGCTGGGGCGAAACGTTCGGTTTTACAAAGTCGTGAACGGTCTGCGCTCCGACCCGTTGGGGCCGGAAATCAATGTCACCACCGGCACATGGCACAAGCTCGCGGTGCAATGCGAAGGCAATCAAATCTCCATTTTTTATGACGACCAGCTCGTGATGCCACCATTGGGCGACAACTCGTTCGCGGAAGGCAAGCTTGGTTTCTGGACCAAATCCGATTCCGTCAGTTATTTCGCCGATTCTCAAGTAACTTACACGCCGATCGTGCCCGCCGCCCAGTCCGTCGTCAATTCGCTGCTAAAAAAACAACCCCGCATCCTCGACCTGCGGATTTACACACAATCGGCGACCAACACCACGCGCATCCTCGCCAGCAAAGATTTGGCGGACGTTGGTAAATTCGGAACGGAAGCAGAACTGGCGGCCATCCGGGAGGGCACGGTTTCCTTCGGTCGCGAATCCGGCGCGGTGTTGGTCTGTATGCCGCTGCATGATCGCAACGGCGACTTTATCGCCGCCGTGCGCGTGAAGCTGAAATCATTTTGGGGCGAGACGCAAGACAACGCCGTGACCCGGGCGCGGCTGATCGTAAAACAGATTCAGGAACAGATTCTCTCGGCGGACGACCTGAAGAGATAATTCCGTCACGTTGCCTGCGGCTCGGTGGGCAATGCGTTCGGAGCCGGCTTCGGCGGCACGGCAAACGACTTGGTCCGGCGGGTGCCGCCGCGCACAATCACTTCGCCCTTTTGATTGACCGTCAGATGCGGGCGACCGTTAAAATTATCGTAGATATCCTGCTGGGCGATGGTGCCATCCGGATTGACGATACAATAATTAAAAGCCCGCGCCCCCGCCTGCCACAACACATGGAGCCGATTGGTGCGATCCACCTGCTCCTCCGGCTGGCTGAACGAAACCATCGGCCCCAAAGCTGATACTACGGGCGCCATCGCCCCCGCTGGGTCGCTCACCTGCACATACAACCGCAACTGCTCGCGCAAATAATTCGCCTCGATCAACGTGAATTTGCGCACCGCCGGCTCGGCATTCGTGCCGTTGGGCACGCCAAAATCCTGCGACCAGAGTTCTGCCCCATTGATGACATCGAACGTCTTGGGCAGACTGGTGATCGTCGCCCCCCAGCTTTTGATGTGCAGCGTCGCGGTCACCCGGTAACGCGCCGGCTTGGTCAGCACAAAATTCGGCGCGATATTCACGCGCTTGATGGCCATCTGCGACGATTCCAACTCAAACTCGCCCGCGACCGGCACCTCGGAATTTTTGACAACGATAAAACCTTCCGCCGATTCCACACTGAACGTCAGCCACGCCGGATCTGCGCCCAGATGCAGTTGCTGGCCGGAACGATTGGTGATTTTCACTGCCAACGGCACCGCCTCGCCCGGCAAAAACTGCTCTTGATCCGAGGTCACTACCACACTCACCTGCGCCGAAGCGCGCAAAAACGCCAACAGTGTCAAAATTAAAATGGATATGGTTTTCATGAACTTGGTGAACAGATTAAACCGCCGGCCGTTTGAATCAATCGGTAAATGATGGCTCTGGGTCATTGCAAATCCGAGAGAATCGGCAACCTCGCCGGATTAGGGAGCCAGTTTTTCGCGGTGCGGCTGGTGATCGCGGTTCCAGCGAACCAAGGCGGCATCGCTGGTGTCGGCAAAAAGAAATTGCAGCGTCGGCGATTCAACGTGGCCGTCGCAAAAGACCACGTTGGCGCGGCCTTGGTGGCGGGCATAACTTCGTTTCGTGCTTTCAAGATCAACGAACGAATGACCATGAGATAAAACTGTGCTATCGCTTGCACGACCCAAGATATTCGCGCCATCTTGAATAAGGCTAGGAGCACCAAAAAAGGCATCGCCCACGGAAAACATCTCGCTCGGAGCAACAACTTCCGATTCGTTCACGCGTGGCATTGGCAAACTGGCCAACCAATAATACGCGGAAAGTCCGAGTGAATTGGTAAAAGCAAAAGAGCCAAGCCCATAAGCATTGTAGCCGTAGTCATCGTAACTCACCTCGTTATGCAAATTCCAAATTGAATTTGACGGTCGGGATGCCGCAGGGCAATGCCACACTCCTTTTGGAAAATAACCGGTATTCGTATGGATGCCCATTTCGTAACCCAAGGCATTTTTCCAATAACGATTTTCTGAATGATCGCTTGGATCCAAGAATGGCGGGTAACAATTGTAGTCCGCCCTAAATTCCTGCAAAGCAATTCCAAGTTGCTTCACGTTGTTCAAACATTGAATCTGCAGCGCTTTTGCTTTGGCTTGAGAATTTACTGCCAGCACCAGCGCCGCAAGAATTCCAAGGATGGTAATGACCACCAGCAGTTCAACCAGCGTGAACGCAGAATCATTTTTATCTGTGTTCAATCGGTGTTTCATCCGTGGCGGAAATTATTTGAACTTTTTCTGCAAAATCTCGCCGATGCGGATAAAGGCCTTGCCCGCCGCGTGATTCGGCGTGGAAACGACAATCGGCATTCCCCGGTCGCCGCCTTCGCGGATTTCGGTGAAGAGCGGAATCTCGCCGAGGAACGGAACATTTTGTCGCGCGGCTTCCTCTTTGCCGCCGCCGTGCCCGAAAATTTCCACGCGCTCGCCGTTCGGCGTGGTGAAGTAGCTCATGTTTTCCACGATGCCGAGAATGGGCACATTCACCTTGTTGAACATCGCGATGCCTTTGCGCACGACGCCCAGCGACGCTTCCTGCGGCGTGCTGATGATGACGCCGCCATCCAGCGGCACGGTCTGGCAAAGCGAAAGCTGCGCATCGCCCGTGCCCGGCGGCAAATCCACGAGCAGAAAATCCAAGTCGCCCCACTCCACGGCGAGGAGAAATTGATTGATGGTCTTCGTGATCATCGGCCCGCGCCAGATGACCGGCTGATCGTCGTTCAGCAAAAGTCCGATGCTCATCACCTTCACGCCGTGCGCCATCGGCGGCACGAGGCGTTCGGCTTCGTTCACGGTCGGCCGTTCGTAGACGCCCATCATGAGCGGAATGCTCGGTCCGTAAATGTCGCAGTCCAGCAGCCCGACTTTCGCGCCGAGATGCGTCAGCGCACAGGCGAGATTGACGGAGCAAGTGGATTTGCCCACGCCGCCCTTGCCGCTGGCCACGGCGATGATGCGCTTCACCCCGGCAACTTTCGTCTGGTTGCCAAACGACTTGCCGGTTTCCGCCTGACCGCCGGTCGGTTGTTTCACTTCGACGATGGCCTGGTTCACGCCGTGCAGCTTTTTCAAAATCAGCTCGGCCTCGGTTTTGATCTGGCGCGCGGCGTCGGGATTTGGCGAAGTCAGTTGCAACACCACGCTCACCGCGCCGTTGGCGGCGGAGATTTCCTTGATGAGGCCGAAGGAAACGATGTCGCGGGAATAGCCGGGATATTTCACGGCGGTCAGCGCGTGTTTGATGTCGTCGTGCGAAAGCATGGCGGACAAAATGCCATTCCAACGGGGGAACGCAAAATC
>CAIOUK010000046.1 GCA_903861445.1 uncultured Verrucomicrobia subdivision 3 bacterium | reverse complement strand
ATTATGCGGGCCATACCAAATAAACAGGTTGGTTGAAAAAGTGTCTCCTTTGGGATGTGTGATCGTGAACTGATGATGTCCCAGAGGAATATTGTAGCCACTGGCGATAGCCTTCCCATCAAAAGTTGCCGAAGCTGGATTAAATAATGACAATTGTCCGCCGCCAAGCGTGACTGTGAAATTAAGCCGGGTCTTTTCCAACAAACGTTGATGGGTGTGAATCCCGAACAGCACCAGCACAAGCAACAACCACCAAAACAGAGGGCGCAAGACACGTCGCCAATACGCTGCGCGAGTTTCCGAAGGAGCCGAAGAATTTGGTGTCGCCATAATTTAACCCGGTCTTGGTTTCGAAATAAAACGGCCCGGCGTGGACAACCCAGAAGCGACCCAGGCAAGGTCGGCCGAAATTCCCAGCCTGATTTTGAGTTGACCATGGCGCTCAACTAGCGCCATGCTGCTGGGCAGATAATTATCTATGGCTGCCATGGACGACAAGCTGAAAAAGAGTGAGTGGCTGCGCCGTCTCTTCGAATTCATCTTCGGGTTTGAAAACAAGCGGGGCACACTGGTCAATCACTGGATTGTTTCCGCAGCCGAACTCAGCCTGTCACCCAGCGAATTTTATACGACGCTCGAAAAAGAGTTGAGCGCCCGAAAATTTCCTAGCGTAGAAATCTCCCGCGTGGAATTTGCCGAAGGCGGTTTAATGTCCGACCAGCGTCTGTATCTGCGCTTCATGCGCGAGCGGTTGGCAGTTGACGTCTGTGCGGCTCCCTTCGGCACGGAATATTTTTTTGCCTGCCGCACCACTTACATTCCGGCGCTCGTCCGGCTTTGGCATATTGCCGCTGCGCTGGCATTTTTCGTAGTGGTCGAAGGTCTGCTCATCATACCGTTGGGTGCGACTTTTGGCTTCATCGCCTTGGTCACATTGGTGTTTGCACTAGCCGGAGTGATGCGTAATGCCGGTAGCGGGGCATTTGCCGATTTGGATGCGTTGTTGCTAAAAATTCCGGTCGTGGCGACCATTTACGAGGATTGGTTTCGCGTCGACACCTACTACCGTGACGACACCCGCGCATTGTATCTCAAACTTGTGCCCGGCATCGTGCAAGAAGTTGCCGATGAAATCAGCGCGGCCAAAGGCGTCAAGCTGGTGCGGCAGCACAAGTTTCCGCCACCGCTGCTGCATGAGTTGTTCATGCCGTTGCCACCCCGGACGGAAGAAGTTAAATAGGGACGGACTTCATGGCCACCGCCCACGAACATTTCTCGGCCCAGTTCGCGGCGTGGGAAATACGCGGACGCGGCTGGCAAGTGTTTGACCGACCGATTTATCCCGAACCACCGTTTGTTCCGTTTGCCTTTCGTTCGATGGTCGAAACCCCGGCGGTAGATGATGGCCGGCGGCAAACTTTTTTCAGCTCACTCGCCCGCAAGTTGGCCGCGCCCGCCCGCGTGTCGGCACCGGTCACCGAAGAACCGGAAGCGGAACCACAACCAACTCCACTCATCCGGGGCGAGTTGGTCGAATTACAACTGGCCTTGACCGAAGATCTCGACATGGCGAAGGAATCGTTCGAGCAATTTCTGAATGGACTAGCCTTGTGTCGTGAACCCGTCGCGTTTGAATTGCTCGGCAGTTACCAGCGGGTGCTCGCGCAATTCGTGGCGGCCACCGAAGATGTCTCACTCGTTAAGCGACAACTCGGTGCCCATTTCCCCGAAGTGCAATTTTCCGAACGACCGGACACGTTGAAAAATGCGTGGACGAACAGCGTGGGTAACGAAGCGTTCGCCGTCGAATTCGGCTTGCAGCATGAGTTCATGTTGCCGCTCGCCACCAGCAAGTTGGATCCGTTTGTTGGCATCGTCGCCGCCCTGTCAGCCTTGCAGCCGAGCGAACTCGGACTCTTTCAAGTTCTCTGGCAACCCGTGCAACATCCTTGGGCCGAAAGCATCATCAATTCGGTGACGCACCGTGATGGTAAACCAATTTTCGTAAACGCGCCGGAACTTGCCGCGGCCGCTGAAAAGAAAACGGCGAAGCCGTTGTTTGCCGTGGTCGTGCGGATGCTGGTGCGAACTTCCAACCGCGCCCGCTTGTATGAAATCGCCCGCGATCTGGCCACTTCGTTGCGCGTCTATTCTCAACCCCAAGGCAACGCCCTCATTCCGATTCGTAACAACGACTATCCGTATTTGCCGCACTTGGAAGATGTCATTTATCGCCGTTCGCGGCGGGCGGGCATGTTGTTGAACAGCGAGGAGCTGACCGGCTTCGTGCATCTGCCATCCAGCGCTGTGCGTTCGCCGGTATTGTTGCGGGATGCGGGTTTGACCAAAGCGCCGCCAAGCAGTGTGCGTCAGTCAGGCATAGTCATCGGCGACAACGAACACAATGGCGATACGGTTGCGGTTTTTCTCACCCCCGAACAGCGCGTCCGGCACACGCACATCATCGGCTCCTCCGGCACTGGCAAATCTTCGTTGCTATTGAATCTTATCCAGCAGGACATTGCGAATGGGGAAGGCATCGCCGTTTTGGATCCGCATGGTGATTTGATCAATCAGATTTTGGGCATGATTCCCGATGACCGGATTGACGACGTGGTCTTGGTGGATCCGTCGGACATCGATTTTCCCATCGGATTCAACATTTTGTCGGCGCATTCCGACGAGGAAAAAAGTTTACTCGCCTCTGACTTGATTGCCGTGTTCCGCCGATTATCCACTTCATGGGGCGACCAGATGGACACGGTTTTACAAAATGCCATTCTAGCGATTTTGGAAAGTAAGCAAGGCGGCACGCTGTCCGATTTGCGTTTGTTCCTGCTGGACGCGAAATATCGCAAACAATTTTTACAAACCGTCACCGACCCGGAAATTATTTTCTACTGGCAGAATGTTTTCCCGCAGTTGACCGGCGGCAAATCCATCGGGCCGGTGCTGACGCGGTTGCAAGATTTCTTCACGCGGAAACCGCTGCGCAACATGGTCGGCCAGCAGGTGAACAAGCTGGATTTTGCCGACATCATGGACAGCGGCAAAATCTTCTTGGCCCGATTGCCCGAAGGTTGCGGGGAAGAGAACAGCTATCTGCTCGGCACTTTGCTGGTGTCGAAGTTTCAACAGTTGGCGATGGCGCGGCAAAGTCAGCAGGCGTCGGCACGCCGGGACTTCTGGCTCTACATCGACGAGTTTGATCATTTCATCACGCCGAGCATGGCGAAGATTTTGAGCGGGGTTAGAAAATATCGGCTGGGGTTCACGCTCGCGCATCAAAGCCTGCACCAGTTGCACAGTGATCCCAAAGTTGAAAGTGCGGTGATGACGCAACCGTGCACGCGCATCGTGTTTAAAGTGGGCGACGACGACGCCAAAAAACTTGGCGAAGGTTTTGAATCTTTCAATGATCGCAGCCTGAAAAATCTGGCGAATTTCCACGCCATCGCTCGCGTCGAGCGGAATGATTGCGATTTTAATCTCGCCCTGCGCAAACCGGAATTGCCGGATGAAGAAGCGTCGCAAAACCGCCGCAAAGAAATTATTGCTTCATCACGGAAGAATTATGCATCGTCGCGTGCAAAAGTTGAGGCCGACCTGCTGGCCCGCATCTGGGGTCAGCAACCCCAACCGCCACCCACCAAAGAATCCGGCGATCCACCCGCACCCAAACCATCACCACCGCCACCGCCAAAACCGGTTGCCGTTCCGCCGCCGAAAGAGATTTCACCACCGGCGGTTTTAGAAACACCGTCGCCAACCATTGCCGCAGTTGAACCCGTTACGGTTTCGGAAAAAGAATCGGAGCCAGCCATCATTCCAGCGGTTGCCACCAGCCAACCGGCATCGCCAGCAATAACGAAACCGGTGGTTGCCGAAGCTAAATTACCCAAGGAACGCGGACGCGGGTTTGAATGGCACCAGACCGTTCAAAAGCGAATTAAAACGGAAGGGCAAAAATTAGGTTTTGGAGCCGAGCCGGAAAAGCAGTTGGCGAAAGGCTCAATGCAGGCGGCGGATGTGGTGTTGCGTCGGGGACATGTGCATATCGCCGTGGAAATTGCTTCCACCAGTTCCAACATCAATCATGAATTTGAGAACATTCATAAATGTCTCAAGGCAGGATTTTCCCATGTGGTGGCTATTGCCGGCGGCCGCAAATTCTTGGATGGACTCGCGGCGGCGGTTCAGGGTGGTTTGGGATCGGAATTGGCGGCCAAAGTTGGCTATCACACGGTGGATGAATTTATCGAGGAACTGCGACGGCTGGCGGCCGCGTCGGAACTGCCACCACCCGCACAACCGCTGGCCGCCAAAGAAGTGCGTGGCGAATTTGAAATTGAACGGACATTTTCACCAGCCAATCCGGAGTCGCAACAAGTCATCCACGACATCGTGACCCGGGCGATCACCACGCCGGACAAGTCCTAGCTATTATTATGGTTAAGACACTGGATCTGCGGAAGGTGTCCATGGCAAATCTGCAAAAGAAGAAAACTGTCTTGCTGCAAGGCCTGCCGCCGCTGTCTGAATTAGTGCGAGCATCGTTCGTGAAGCAATTTCTGACGTGCGGCAAAAAGAACTGCCGTTGTCGCCGGGGATTCAAACACGGCCCATTTTTCTACCTCGTGCAGGCGGCCGGTGCCGGGCGGGTGCGAAAATTTCTTTTGAAAACTCCCGCGCAGCGGCAGCAGGCCCGCACCGGTATCGCCGCGCATCTGAAATGGCAGCGACGGCTCGCGGAAATCTCCGAAATAAATACCGAACTTCTGCGCCGGAGCGCGGCTGGAAAAGGGCGCGCTTAATCCGCGAAACATCCTTTATTTACAATGTGAAATAGCCTTGCAGCCCTTGCATAAATCGCCGGTTTTTGTTATAGTTAATGCGTTCTTTCGTTAGTGCTTCGTCCGCTTATTCGTTAATTAAAATACACATGACTAAAACCATGTATGATGTCCTTTCGCCCGATGGTATCCCGATTTCTTGTGAGCCGTTTAACACCCAAGAAGAAGCCGTAAAATACGGCTTCGAGTGGTGCAAGCGATTTGAGCAACAAGGTTATTATTCGACTTCTCGTTGGGAAAAAATTCCATTGGAAGATTTGCCGGAAAATTTGGACCTTGTGCCGGTTACGGTGACGGAATAGTTCTCGCACTTAAATCTTCCCGGCCAAGTCAGCCGGCGAAGCCTTATCAGTTTTAATCCCAATCCCATGACCCAAGAAATTATTCTACTCGAAGCCAGTGAACGTGATGCGTGGATTTGCCTCTGCGGTAACGAGCCGCAATCAGACGGTTTTTATCCCTGCGATAAAACCGGCAACGAAATGGAACCTGTCACTGGATGGAGCGGCTTATATGTCTGCTATCGTTGCGGCAGAATTATCAACCAAGATTCGCTTGCAGTCGTCGGTCGCAATCTTGATTTCAAAAAACTAAAATGATTTCAGAAGAAACCACATTGTTGATGTTGAAATATTCCAACCAGATTTTAGAAGTGTTCGACAGTCGGGAAGAAATGACGCGCGGCGATTTGCAGGGAACGATTGAAGCCGTAGTGTTGAACATCCTAAATGAGCGTAAATAAGCGCGGTAAGCGAAAGCGAAACACCGGCACAATTCAAAAAATGTGTCGGCGTTTTAATTTTTCAGGAAATTTT
>CAIOUK010000045.1 GCA_903861445.1 uncultured Verrucomicrobia subdivision 3 bacterium | reverse complement strand
CCATTCCCAGGGCGATTTGTTGGGAAGCCACGCCCCAGCAGGCGGTGGCAAAGAAGGTGCTGTTTAACACGGCGGCCAGCGCGCCCAGCAGCGCGGCTAGCGGCGATAATTTGAGCTGCCGGAAAAACGTCCAAGCACCGAGACCCAGAATGAACAGAGCAATCGGTGGAAAGAGCTTTGCGAACCCAACACCACCGGTTAACCATTCAAGTATGATGCCAAAAGACAACGACCAGATGCCACCACTTCCGAGGTCATTCAAATCACCCCAAGCCCCGGTGAAACCTCCAGGCAATTGTGAGCGAATAAAAATCTGCTGCCCCAGTGGGCCATCGTTGTTAAAATGAATATAATCAGGCAAAAAGCTGCGCCAGAAGATCAGAGACAATAAGCCGGCCAGCATTGCCATGGCCAACCATCCGGTGAGCCAATTTTTAGAGGTGTTCTTTTTGGAAATCATAAATTGAACATGAGGGGCATTTGGTTTATTCGTCAGTTTTTGGTGTAAAACGGAATAACGCGTTGAAATATTCCAAACGTCCATCTTCACGTCCGTGATGAAGGTCATAAATTCCGTGAAGTTGGAAAGAGAAGGGGCGCAGATATTCAACCAGCTTAAACAGGTTCGTGTGCTGGGTGTCGTTGGTTTCTATGGAAGCTTCAGTTAAGATATTGCGAATGCCGCCAGATTGGAGAACGGCTTCAGCACCGCGCAACACATCAAGATCATATCCTTCTGTGTCGGTTTTTAAGATGTGGATGTATTCAATCTGGCGCTCGGCACAAAATGAATCAATTTTACGGACAGTGATAGTTTCTGTTTCGGTTTGGCTTCCATTTGCTGCAACAACCTGGCCGCATTGACCAAAGGGATCCCGCTGGCTCGGAGCGGCAACTTTGCTGTCGGAAGCTCCAATTGCGCATTGCAGACAATGGATACGAGGCTGATTTATGAGTCGCTTTTTGAGCTGTCCATATATCACGTCAAATGGCTCGAATGCGTAAATTGTCGCGTGGGGAAAACTTTTTGAAAACCAAATAGAGCTTTGCCCGATGTTTGCTCCAATATCAAAGATGACAAGGTCTTTTTCTTGAGGATTGAGTCCAAAATTACACGCCTCGTAGGAGAACTTCGCATGGTCTGCCATTTCGATGCGCAGACCGTAGCGCTGCATCCACCGCTGCACCCGGTATTTGTTTATTTCGTAACCGGGTCTTGCAATTAGGGATAATAAGATTTGTTTGGGATTCATTTTAATTTGGCACGTGCGGCAGATTGCCATTTAAGCTGGCTTGTGACACGAATTTTTATATTCAGGAATTTGCGGCTGACCCCATATTAGACGGTCGTTCTTTCATCAGGACGCGGGAGACAAACCAGCCGACACCGGGAATTTTCTTGAAGACCTGATAATAGAACCAGTCCACAAACTGGTTTTGCTTCACAAAGGTGATGGCTCGTAGTTTGAGATTTTCCATGAGCAGGAACAGGTGAATGGCTGCCAGCCGGGCAATTTTGAAGCGCACGACTGGCATTTTTTCGCGCGGCTTATCGGCAAAATATTTTTCAATCTGCCGCAGCAACTGCCGGGCGCGGGCGGTGCAGGTGGCGTTTTCCAGCAGCCAGTCGCGTTGCGCCTGCAGGATGCGAAGGTATTCTGCGTTGGGTTTGCCATCCGTCAGCAGCCGCCCAGTCTTTTCCAGAAAGTCTTTTTTATCGGTGTAACTGATGAAATGTGGGCATTGCGGGGCGCAGAGCGGCGGCTTGGCGTCAAAGTTTTTGAACATCACCAGCGCCCCGGCGGCGAGCAGTTCGTAATGCCGCATACAGTCCCAGCCGCCCTTGCGCATGGTAATTCCAAAATAGGAGCGGGCCAGATCGTCGTAGTAATCTTTTTCCTCCGTGAATTTATAAGCAGTATCACTCGTAAATTCCGGGTCTTGAACATGGGTCTGGTGGAGCTGAGTTTTTTTATGGAGATCGATGGGGCGAACCAACCGGTCCGGCACGCCAAAGCCAATCGGGAACACGCCCGTCATCGGCTCAAATAGTTCTCGTTTGAAAAAGGGGCGCACGCCTGATTCCATAGTGTTATCATCATTTCCGTCCACGTAAACCACCTTGGGAGCTTGGGCTTGATTCTTGACCAGCACCCGCCAGTCAATCGGCCTCTGCCGCCGGTAATTGCTGTAGATGACCAAGTCAATGTCAGTAAAACACTGCTGATCCCGCTGTATGTCTTTAATCGGCTGGGACCAAATGGTGAATCCACGGCCATAAACCGAGGGGAATTTTCCATACATCATGGGCTTGCGTGGATAATCCACACAATTGACACCACATAATTCCCTGAAGCCAATCAACAAGCAGTCCGCCAGATAATCATATAACGGGGTTGTAACAAACAATATCCTCCACTGTTTTTCTGCCTCGTCCATGGTGGTTGAAATGTTTTTTGCCAGCCAATGTCCAGCCGCTCAATGCGGCTTGATGAGCAGTCCTTGTCCCGTAGGCAGTGAAACGAACTGGAGGTTTTTTTTGGCTGCAAACCGATCCATGCCATCCTTGGAAATCTTGTAGGCCATCTGCGAATAGTCATCATGCAAAACGAATGCGCCGGGCACCAAGCGATCCCACAAGCACTCCAGCGCTGCAACCTCGGGCGGCGAGCAGTTTAAATCGAGATGCAGGTAAGCAATGGCCGGTGATTCCACAAACGTCAACGAATCCGGAATGGTTCCTTGAATCACGATGGCATTCTTCCATTCAGAAAAATTCTTTTTAGCCTGTTCCACGCCAGTCATGTAATAACCGGTGGCCAGCGATTTTCTATTGCTTTCCAAATATCCGGCGGCCTTCTCTTCTTCGGAAACATAGCGTTCATCCAGACCTTGAAAAGTGTCCAGTAGATAGAATTTCTTTTCCAGCGAGTTCCAGTCCAGATAATTCATGATGGCCGAACTCACAAATCCCTTGTTCACCCCGCATTCGACAAAATCACCGCGCAGTTTACTGGCCGTTGCGGCAGCCCAAAGCGCTACATGCACCCGCCAGCGGAAATGAAAATCCGATCCGGTAGCCTGCATCCCACGTTGATATGCCCGCATAAAACGCGGGTCGTCCACAAACTCATGATTTTGCACCGTCATCAAGGCGTCCTCGACATAAGCCTTCACGCCCATGATTTTGCAGCCGGTTTTAAGAATGGTTTTGGCAAGACTCATAATTTATTCGAAATTAAAAAACGAATTACTACAGGCTAATCCATCATAGCTGAACCTCGCCAGCATATTTTCCAGTTTAAACAAAAGAGCCGGAACGAAAGGATCGTTCCGGCTCCGGTTTTTATCTGGTTGCCTCAATTCCTTACCGCCCGTTTTGGATTTTAGATGGCCATGTGGCTCACTGGATCGCTCCGGTCGCTGATCTGGTTCAGCGAGTCATGCACGCGCACGTGGATGTTATACAGAAACTACGTCCAGCGGACTGGAAACCTCTCCTCGCACGCTGGCAGGAGTAACTGGAAAGCTGGAAGCTTCATTTTGCTGGCTGGAAAAGGCGCGGGAGTTGAAAACTCACGACGAAATCAAGCTGGGCAATGTGTGCGATCTGACTGCGAGTTTTCAACCGAAGCAATTCGATGCCTGCATCACCTTGGATGTGATTGAACATCTCACCAAGGAAGGCGGCTATAAGCTGATAGCGGAAATGGAATCTATTGCCCGGAAGAAAGTCATCTTTTTTACACCCAGCGGCTTCAAGCCGCAGGCCACACCGAGCCGGGTGACTTGCAGGCGCACCTGTCCAGCTGGGTGCTCGAAAACGGCGGTATAGAAAGGTTTTCCAATAGGAATGACCGATTGTCTGGCAAACTATACCACTACCAAATGTTTTGACACTGCCAGAAGCGATGGCATAAAGTCTGCCCGTTCAAAAATAATTTTAATTTTTCAATTTATGCGCATGACATCCTTCAAGCCCAGCTGCAATCTCGCCACCATTCGGGACGGGCGCGGCGCAATT
The DNA here is from genome assembly GCA_903861445.1 of uncultured Verrucomicrobia subdivision 3 bacterium. Taxonomy (GTDB): domain Bacteria; phylum Verrucomicrobiota; class Verrucomicrobiia; order Limisphaerales; family UBA11358; genus UBA11358. The sequence goes on along the minus strand of CAIOUK010000045.1, from coordinate 6,665 downwards.
TTTTCCTTTGTGCCCGATGCGCCGATTATGGAATGGACGCACCAGTTCATCAAGGCTGGAAAGGTTCGCGGCAACCACTGCCACCCGGAATTTGACGAATACATCATGCTCGTGGACGGCGTTGGCGTGGAAGTTGAAGTGGACATCAAGACCCGCAAGGAAAATTTCATCTACATGACCAAAGGCGAGTGCATTTACATTCCGCGCAATACCTATCATGTTTTTCTCGCGGTCACCGATTGCCAGTCCGTTTCCTTTCTGACCAAACGCTGGGACGATTGCAAACGCCCGATCATCCACGAAAATCTGGGCATGGGTGAGGGCGACCACGGCGACCCCAAAAGCGCGTTCAATAAATTTCAAAACAAAGACGCCCGTCACGCCAAATAAATCATGGCCGCCGTCCAGTTTGGCATCATCGCGTGTTCCAGCGTGGCGCGGCGGCGGTTTTTGCCGGCGCTGAAACTCGCCAGCGGTGCGCAACTCGCGCGCATCGGCAGCCGCGATGCCGTCAAGGCGGAAGCGTTCGCGCGCGAATTTTCCTGTCCGAAACACGGCAGCTACGAAGCCGTGCTGGCTGATCCGCAAATCAACGCTGTTTATATTTCCACGCCGCCAACCTTGCACGCCGAATGGGTTCACATAGCCGCAGCGGCGGGGAAACATATTTTGTGCGAGAAGCCGTCGTTTGGCAGCGGCGATGAAGCGCGCAAGGCTGTGGCCGCGTGTCGCGCTGCGGGCGTCAGATTGTTTGAAGGCTACGCGTTCAAATATCATCCGCAGCACGCGCTGGTTCACTCGCTCATCGCGGCAGGACGCATTGGCACGCCCAGATTTTTTTCGGCGGAGTTCACCTATCCGCGGCCGCCGGCAAACGATATGCGCCTGAAGCCGGAGCTGGCCGGCGGCGTGTTTCACGACTCGGCGGGCTATCCAGTTGCGGCGGCGTTGATGCAAATTCCGAGCGCGTCGGTTTCCGTCCAGTGTGAACAAAGCCGCGATGCCGCGACTGGCGTGGACGATTCTGTGGCGATCACGCTGAAATTTTCCGGCGGCGAAATCGCGCACCTGTATGCGGCGTTCGGCGTGAACTACCGTTCGCGTTACGCCGTCGCCGGCACGAGCGGACGCATCGAAGTGGAACGCGCCTTTGCCGTGCCGACGGACAAGCCAGCCGCCGTCACCATTGAGACGGATTCCGGCGTGGAAAAATTAATGGTCGAACCAGCCGACCAGTTCCGTTTGATGATTGAAGATTTTTGCGCCACCATTTCCAGCAGCGTTGCGGCGAACAATAATTTTGAAAGCGACCTGCTGCGGCTGCAATCCGTGATGGATGCGGCGGCGCGTTCGGCGCGCGAAAAGCGGTCCGTTGAAATTGAAAAATTATGAAAGTTCTAGTCACTGGCGGCACGGGATTTTTGGGTCGGCACCTGGTTCCTGATTTGAAACGTCAGGGCGCCGATGTCACAATCATCAATTCCAAGAATTGTAATCTAGTCGAGAAACAAAACCTCTTGCAGTTCAAAGACACGAAGTTCGACCGCATCTATCATCTCGCGGCGTGGACCAAAGCGGGCGATTTCTGCCTGTATCACAAGGGCGAGCAGTGGATCATCAACCAGCAGATCAACACGAACGTCCTGTGGTTCTGGCGCGAGTTTCAGGAAAAGGCCGTGATGATTTCCATGGGCACCGGCTGCGCGTATCCACCGGAACTGGAATTGAAGGAAGAGAACTACATGGTCGGCGAGCCGGACAGCGACCTCTACACCTATGCAATGACCAAGCGGATGCTCTACGTCGGCCAACTCGCGCTGAATCATCAATACCAGATGCAGTTCCGCCATCTGATGCCCTCGACTCTCTTCGGCCCGGAGTTCGAGCGCGAGGACACGCATTTCATTTTCGATCTCATCAAAAAAATTGTCGCCGGCAAAACGCAGGGCGTGCCGGTGTCGCTGTGGGGCACGGGCAGCCAGATTCGTGAACTGATTTACATTGATGACGCGATCAAGCTCATCAATCTCGCCGTTGAGCATTGCCCGAACGACATTTTGAATCTCGGCAGCGGCCACGGCCACAGCATCCGCCAATACGCCGAGATGATTTGCGAAATCGTCGGCTACGATCCGGCGAAAATTATTTACGACACGACGAAATGGTCCGGCGTCTCCAAAAAAGTTTTCAACACGGACAAGATCAACCGGCTATTCCCGGATTTTAAGTTCACGGACATCCGCGTCGCGCTGGCTGAGACGATCCGCTATTATCAAGCCCTGCCGCCGCAACCCATTCACAAATAATTTATGCCCTGCCGCGTTTGCCACAGCACGAAACTGGAACAATTTCTCGACCTCGGCGACCAGCCGCATTGCGACAGCCTGCTGCTGCCGAAAGATCTCGGGCACAAGGAACCGTATTATCCGCTGCAGGTCTGCTTCTGCCATGACTGCACCGCCGTGCAGATCAATTACACCGTGCCGAAGGAAACGATGTTCGAGGAATATCTTTACGTCTCCGGCACCACGCAGACCTTGCGCACGCATTTTCAAGACAGCACCGCGCGGCTCGTCAAACGGCTTGGCCTGAAAGCCGGCGATCTCGTAGTGGACATTGGCAGCAACGACGGCACCTGGCTCGCGTGCTACGAAAATTTTGGCCTGCGCACGCTCGGCGTGGACGGCGCGAAAAATCTCGCGGAAATGGCGAACAAACGCGGCGTTGAAACGTGGGCGAAATTTTTCAACGCCGGCGTGGCGCGCGACATCATCGCGCAAAAAGGCCGCGCGAAGCTCGTCACGGCGGCGGGTGTATTTTTTCACCTCGAAGAATTACACAGCGTCACCGAGGGCATCGCCGAATTGATTCGCGATGGCGGCGTGTTTTGCGTGCAGGCCATTTCACTGGCCGGCATGATCAAATACACGCAGTTCGACCAAGTTTATCATGAGCACCTGACTTACTGGACGGTGCATTCGCTCGACCGGCTTTTTTCGCAATACGGCTTGGAAATTTTCCACGCGGGCATGCTGCCGATTCACGGTGGCTCGATGGAACTGCTCGTCGCGCCGCGCGGCACGCAGAAAATTGATGCGTCCGTCGCCAAAATGCGCGCGGACGAAAAGGAGCTCGGCTGCGACAAAATCGAGACTTACAAAAAATTCGCCAAGCGCGTATGGGAAATTGAGGCCGAACTCATGGCCATCCTGCGCGATTATCACGCGAAAGGAAAAAAGATTTACGCCTTCGGCGCGCCCGCCAAAGGCGCGACGCTGCTGAATTCATTTCACATCACAACCGAGCTGGTGCAGTGCGCCGTCGAGGTGAATCAGATGAAAGTCGGCAAATACATTCCCGGCGCGAGGATGCCAATTCTCGACGAAAAAACGACGGACGTGCCGGACGCCTATCTGATTCTGGCGTGGAATTTCCTGAAAGAATTTTTGCCGAAGAAGCGCGATTACATCATGGCTGGCGGCAAATTCATTGTGCCGATTCCGACACCGGTGGTAATTGATAAAAATAACTACGCGCAATACGCGTAATTATTTTTAGAAAATTTCCGGTTACGAGAAAATAATCTGCGAGCCCGGCGCATTGATTTTTACGTCGAGAATCTGGCGGCCGGTAAAGACGTGGCGCAGCTTCGCGTGCGTTTCTGGCGGCGCGAAGAACAGCATGAAGCCGCCGCCGCCGGCTCCGAGCAGTTTTCCACCCCATGCGCCGGCTTTCCGGCCGGCGGCGTAAATCTCGTCAATCTCCGCGTTGGAAATGCCGCCGTCGAGGCCGCGCTTGGCTTCCCATGCCTGATGCAGCAGCTCGCCAAATTCGCACAGCGGCCGACCCGAAACCAAAATGTCGTGGCCGGTATAGACCATTTGGCGCATCGAGCGCAGCGCGGTGAGATTTTGGTCCACCCGCTTCAACTGGTGCGCGACCACGTCCGACGCTTTGCGCGTGATGCCGGTGAACACGAGAAAAAGATGCGATTGAAAATCTGCCAGCCGTTGCGGCGGCAGCGGCACGCGATTAACCACGAAATCTTTTTCGGTGCGGAATTCCACCAGATTGAAGCCGCCAAACGCCGCCAGCACCTGGTCTTGGCAACCGACATTGTCCTTCAAAATATGGCGCTCGACGTTGATCGCTTCAATTGCCAGTTCGTGCGGTCGGAGGAATTGTCCCTTGAACGTGTGCAGCGCTTGGAGCAAGGAAACCGTGAAAGCCGACGAGGAGCCGAGGCCGGTGAACGCCGGCAAATCAGCGAAATTGTGCAGCTCGATGTCGCGCTCGAATTTGCAGAGCTTGAGGCATTCCCGGAAAACATTGTGCTCGATGTGGCCCACTTCTTTTACTAGCTCCACCTTGCGATACGAGATGCGCATCGAGTAATCGAACAAGTGGCTCAAGAACGGGCTGACCGTGACATAGGAATATTTGTCAATCGCCGTCGCCAGCACCGCGCCGCCTTCCTTCAAAAAATATTCGGGATAATCGGTGCCGCCGCCAAAAAAACTGATGCGCACCGGGGCGCGGGAAATGATCATACGATTTCAGGTTGAAACTGGGCGATGTTTTGTTGGATAAAAAAATCCGCTTCACGCAATGTTTCGGGCGTGCCAATGTCCAGAAACGGCGCGTGGATGCGCAAAACTTTCAACGATTCGCCCGCCGTCGTCAACGCCGGAAACACCTCGGCTTCGAGGCTCAATGGAATTTTGGTGGGAAATTTTTTCACAAGCGCATCGCGAAACAGATAAACGCCGGTGCTGATGACGCCCTGGCCGGGGCGTTTTTCGGCGAAGCAGGCGAGGTTGCCGTTCGCGTCGCTGACCAAACTGCCGTAGCGGCTGGTGTCGGGCACTTCGCGGCCGAAAATGACGCCGGCGGTGGAATCATTTTGCAACTCGCGGATCGCATCGGCGAGATTCGCAAATACGAGTGTGTCGCCATTCAGGAGAAACCAGGCGGCGGAATTTATTTTGCTCTGATGCACGGCGTTCAAAAATCCACCGGCGGTGCCGAGCGGTGTGGTTTCGGGCACGCACAACACGGTGACACCGGCGACGGGCTGCGATGAAAAATGGTTTTCAATCGACTCGGTCATGTAGCCGGTGGACAGCACGACGCGGCGGATATTTTGCGCGGCGAGCCAGCGCACGACCCATTCGAGAAATGGCTTGCCGTTGACAGGTGCCATCGGCTTGGGCAAATCGCCCAGCAGATGCTGGATGCGCGTGCCAAACCCGCCGGCAAGAATGACGGCGGTAATTTGTTCGGATGAAACAGGCATAGCTTTTAGTCACAGATTTTCAGAGCTGAAACACAAATTTCCTTTAAAAATATTTATCTGTGTTTCATCTGTTTCCATCTGTGGTAAAAATCACACGTTTGAATAAATCGTGTTCCGCAAAATTGTGAAACCCTTGATCAGCTCGGTGATGCCGCGATCCAAGCCCCATTCAGGCTTGAAGCCGGTGCCGGCGATGCGCGCGTTGCTCACGATGTAATCGCGTTTGTCCGGATCTTCACCAATGGGCGCTTCGACATAGACGAACTTCGGCAGATGCTTTTGGATCACCGCGCAGAGTTCGAGCTTGGAGAGATTCGCGTCGTCCAGGCCGACGTTGTAAGGCTTGCCTTTCATCTTTTCAAAGTTGGCGATGCCGTGCGCAAAGGCGCGGGCCACGTCGCGGATGTGGATGTAATTGCGCTTGAAATGTCCCTCAAATATCAAAACGGCGCGGTCATGAACGGCGCGATAAACAAAATCATTCACGAGCAAATCCAGCCGCATGCGCGGCGCGCACCCGAACACGGTGGCGAGGCGGAAGCTGATGCTGTTTTCGCGTGAGAGCACGGCTTGCTCAGCCTTGACCTTGGTGATGCCATAGGTGGAGATGGGATTAAGTGGGGTCTCCTCGGTGCAGAATTTGCCTTTTTCACCGACGCCATAACCGCTGTTGGTGACGGGCATGATAATCCATTGTTGTTTGCCGGCGAGGCGGCACAGCATTTCGACCGCGTCCTGATTGGTCGTTTTCGTCGCGATTTGATCCGTGTTGCAGATCGGCACGCCGACGAGTGCGGCGAGCGGGATGATCAAGTCGGCCTTGGCCACGAGTGGTTTGATAACGGATTCCTCACGGCAATCGCCCCGCAAGACAGAAAATCTTTCATTGCCGCAGCAGTCGAGCAGCGAGTTCTGGTTGAAGTAAAAATTGTCCAGCACGGTCACTTCATGGCCCTGCGCGAGCAGGGTAGGCGTAAGGATGGAACCAAGGTAACCGGCACCGCCGGTAATTAGAATTTTCATATTTTCTTATAGATTTGCAACAATCTGCCTTTTTCCTCCGGCGAAGACAAGAAAACCACAACCAAGCCGTTACAATGTTCCTGCTATAAATCTTTGCGGACGAGAGCCAAGCCAGCGATCATAAATTCGGACAAATGGGGGTTCTAAGGGGATAGCCGCAAACTGGGCAGTGGAATGACTAACAACCAGATTAAAGTTGCGTGTAGTTTGACGTCCTCCACGCACCCATTGTGTATTAAAGTAACTGACGTATTGGGGTTGGTGTTGAAGGTTCAAAGACCTCAATTTTTCTACCCACCATTCTTTCGGTTTGAATGGTTGGTGCACAGCCACGCCATTGATGAGT
>CAIOUK010000044.1 GCA_903861445.1 uncultured Verrucomicrobia subdivision 3 bacterium | reverse complement strand
GGAAGACCAGCGCGAAGCCGGAAGAATTTTGAAAATAAAAAACCTCCAGACTCCGGCAAAACGGGGAATGAAGGCATTCAACGAGTCCCGCCGAAAACAGATCGGCGGGCTGGCTCCATCCTTCTCTTTGCGGAGAAGTGCTTCGAGTCGCTCGAAGCCGACGAGCGCAATCAAACCGGTATCCTGACTTGGGCTTCAAACCTCATTCCGCCTTCCCGGTCTTTCGACCAGTGGACTTGGAACTTGTAGCCGTTACAGTGGCGCAACCGTCCCGGATTCACACCGGGTTCCCAGACATTTGACTGCGATTTTGGGCGGAACTGCTTCCGCCCGTTTCAAAGAACGCCTCTTTTTTACGGCAAAATAAATTTATTCCAAGACAATTTTTAGCAACTCGGAAAACTTGCGCCGAAACGCCCGTAAATCCATACTGTCCCACCAAAAATAAATTTATGAGCAAACCCCCCATTCGTGTCGCGGTCACCGGCGCTGCCGGCCAAATCGGATATTCTCTCCTGTTCCGCATCGCTTCCGGCGCGGCGTTCGGTCCGGATCAACCAATCATCCTTCACCTCCTCGAACGCGCCGATGAAAAAGTCATGGCCGCGTTGCAGGGCGTCTGCATGGAGCTGGACGATTGCGCGTTTCCGTTGCTCAAGGGACTCGTGCCGACCTCGAACCTCGACGAAGCCTTCAAGGGCGTGAGCTGGGCGCTGCTCGTGGGCGCGCAACCGCGCGGTCCCGGCATGGAGCGCAAAGATTTGTTGTCCGCCAATGGGAAAATTTTCACCGGCCAGGGCAATGCCATCGCCAAAAACGCCGCCAGCGACGTGCGCGTGCTGGTCGTCGGCAATCCGTGCAACACCAATTCGCTCATCGCGATGAACAACGCGCCCGGCGTGCCGGCCAACCGTTTCTTCGCGATGACCGCGCTGGATGAAAACCGCGCCAAAACGCAGCTCGCCCAAAAGGCCAGCGTGGATGTCACCGCCGTCACCAACCTCGCCATCTGGGGCAATCACAGCGCGACGATGTATCCCGATTTCTTCAACACGAAAATCAATGGTCGCCCGGTGCCGGAAGTCATCAGCCACCGCGAATGGTTGGAAAAAGATTTCATCACCACCGTGCAACAGCGCGGCGCGGCCATCATCAAAGCTCGCGGCCTGTCCAGCGCGGCCAGCGCGGCGAACGCCGCCTGCAATACCGTTTACAAACTTACGCACCCGACGCCCGCCGGCGACTGGTTCAGCGTGGGCGTCCATTCCGACGGCAGCTACGGCATCGAGAAAGGTTTGATCTTCAGCTATCCGATCCGCAGCAACGGCAAGGATTTTGAAATTGTCCAGGGCGTGCCGCTCAACGATTTTAGCAAGGCGAAAATCGCCGCGACGGAAAACGAATTGAAGGAAGAGAAATCGCTCGTCGCCGATTTGCTGCCGAAATAAATGTAGGACAGGCGTCGCGCCTGTCTCCGTTTTTGAAAAAGTTAGAGACAGCCGCGACGGCCGTCCTACGCAAAATGAAATCGCGCCCCAGAATCGGTGAAGTCGGCGAGCTGGCCATTCCCACGGACATGAAACACGCCGTGGAATTTCACGGCGACGGCATGCCCGCCGTCGTGTCCACGCCGAACATCATCCAGTTTCTCGAACGCACCGCACGCCACACGCTCGCGCCGCATCTCGAAGCCGACGAACGTTCCGTGGGTCTCGAAATTGACATCCGTCACCTCGCGCCGACGCCCGTCGGCCAGACGATTCATTGCCGCGCGCAGGTGATCGCCGTCGAGGATCGCAAGGTCACCTTCCAGATCGAAGCCCGCGACCAGCACGAAGTCATCGTGCGCGGCCTGCACAAGCGCGCCGTCATTCGCATGGAAAGTTTCAGCCGCCGGGTGAAGGAAAAATCGAGATAAACGCCGAGGCGCGGAAAATTCTTACGCGATTTTTTAACGGCGTTTAGTTTGGCGTCGGTAGGAAATAGTTTTCGTTTTCGCAATTTGATCCGACGCAATGTGGCTTGCTCTTTCGGCAAGGATTAACAAATCCTGCGTTGGCACTGTAGGGCGGTGTGAAGTTCCATTGCGCGGCTGCTGATTCAGTGTGTTAAGAACATTGGCACGCAAATCCACAGCTTCGCCCGCTAAAATTGAATTGTGAGTGGTTTTGAGTTCGGCATCAGTCATGGCTTCCGGGCAGAAGCGGAACGAAGATGTTGCCAGATAATCAAGCCGTTCATCAAAAGACATCCATTTGCGGCCTTCACATTCCGCGACGGAGCCGGTTGTGTTTGAGCCGGCGAAAATATCCAGCACGAGGTCCCCCGGTTCGGTTAGGAAACGGATGAAGAATTCCGGCAATTTTGATGGAAAGCGTGCGGGATGGACTTTTGCGCCGACGGTTTTGCAGCCTCGCAAGTAGCTGCCGTTGGATTCGGAATTCGAGATTTGTAAAAGGTTCGACGGAATCGCGCCACCATTGTTTTTGCCAAAAGATTTGCCGATGTCGTGGCCGGACGGACGCTTTTTGGGTGTGTAAAAACCTTCCGGGTCTTCCAATAATTTTTTCATCCGGTCGCTGTATTCAGTCAGCACTTTGGATACGTTGGCTTTCGGCCAGCGAGTCTTGCCGAACCACCACACGGTATTTACCGAGTCTTTTGCGCGAAGTTTGCGTTTGTTCACCCACTCGATGGGGCTGGGAAGTTTCGCTGGATTGTGCCAGTAAAAATCTTCAGCGAGATGGAAACCAAGCTCGTCGCAGAAATAAATTGGCACACGAAAATTGTAAAGACTGCGGGTTGGCGAGCCGAGTTCGTAAGCGCCACCGAGATCAAGGACGAAGCTGCCATCGTCTTTGAGTTTGCGAAACACCAGCCGGGCAAACTGGGCCAGCCAAGCAACATAGTCGGCTTGCGCTTTGTTGCCGTATTCTTTTTCACGCTGGAGAGCAAATGGCGGACTTGTCAGGACAAGGTTGAGGCTGGAATCAGGCAAAGCGGCCAACAACTTGAGCGAGTCGCCACAATACGCCGTCCCCCAATTTGTGAGGTAGGCAGGCGTATGATTTTCTAGCAACATAAAAGCTACTTTAAGGCTGTAGATATAAAGTCGTCAACTTTAATAATCTGTTGCAGATGAAAACCAAATCATCCGCTCGCAGAATTTTCGCTGAAAACCTGCGCAAGGCAAGGCTGGCGAAGAAGCTTTCGCAAGAAGACCTGGCGGAGTTGTCTAGCCTTCACCGCACTTACGTTGGTTCAGTCGAGCGGGCGGAGCGGAACGTCTCCATTGATAATATGGAACGGCTTTCGGCGGCGGTTGGCGTGTCGCTGCCGGAATTGTTGAAGGAGGGTAAACGATGAAAGCGCATCCCGACAAGGCCGAACTAGATCGGCTGTTTCCCCACATTCGCGAGTATCAGGTTCTCGCATCGAAACATGGTATTGGAGACATTTTTCAAGACAACGGCGGCAAACTGCTTCAGTTGCTGCTTATCACCGGACTCAAGGGTGCGGGCAGTCGTGAAGGCAACGATGCGCGGGACGAACACGGAAGGGAATACGAATTGAAGTCGGTAAACGCATCGTTGACGCAAAGTTTTTCGACGCATCACCACATGAACCCGACTATTTTGGCGAAGTATCGGAAAGTGGACTGGGTGTTCGCAATTTACGAAGGTATCGAACTCCAGTCCATTTATCTGGTGAAACCAGAGGGGTTGGAATTCTATTTCTCAAAATGGGAAACCAAGTGGCACGAATCAGGTGGCAAGGACATCAACAATCCGAAGATTCCTGTGAAATTTGTGGTTGCGGGTGGAAAATTGATTTTTCAGAAGCCGGAGTAGTTTCTCTTTATGTTTCACTGAAAGACTTCCCGCGCATTGCCCGCCGTGGGATTTTCAGTTAGCTTCGCGGGCGTATGGCTTTTGATTCCTTCCGCGATTTCGTCAACGCCCTCGACAAGGCGGGCGAACTCAAACGCATTTCCCAGCCCGTCGCCACCGAACTTGAGATCACCGAGATCGCCGACCGCGAAATGAAATTGCTCGGCGGCGGCAAGGCGCTGCTGTTCGAGCAGCCCACCGTCAACGGCGTCGTCTCGCCGTTTCCCGTCGCCATCAACACGCTCGGCTCATGGAAACGCATGGCCATGAGCATGGGCGCGGAATCCGTGGACGAAGTCGCGAACGAACTTGGCGCACTGATGAAGGCCAAACCGCCGACGAGTTTCAAGGAAGCCATCAAGCTGCTGTCGCTCGCGCTGGATCTGCGCCATGCGAAACCGAAGACGGTGAAGAGCGGTTCGTGCAAGGATGTGATTCACTTGGTTGAAAGTTCAAAGTTGAGAGTTGATAGCTGGCCCAAAGCTC
>CAIOUK010000043.1 GCA_903861445.1 uncultured Verrucomicrobia subdivision 3 bacterium | reverse complement strand
GAAGGCTGCCCCGTGGAAGCCATCGGCGACAACGGCTAAATCTTTTCCAAACAAAACCCCCGCAGGATTTTCTGCGGGGGTTTTTGTTTTGTCTGAACCGAGCTCGGCATCCACCGAGGAGTTGGTATTCGCAGAAATTACTTTTTCAACGTCTCGTAGCCCCAGCGCAGCATCCGCTCCGTCGTCTCCCAGCCGATGCACGAATCCGTGACGCTCACGCCGTAGCGCAGCTCGGCGATATTTTTCGGAATCGGCTGGTTGCCTTCGTTGAGATGGCTTTCCACCATCAGGCCGATCAGCGATTTCGTGCCGCCCGCGCGTTGTGCGATCACACTGCGCCAGACGTCTTCCTGTTTGGCGAATTTCTTTTCCGAATTCGCGTGGCTGCAATCCACCATCAACACCGGTGGCAATTTTTCCGCCGCCAATTTCACCTCCGCCGCCGCGATGCTCGCCGCGTCGTAATTCGTCATCGCGCGGCCGCCGCGCAGCACGACGTGCGCGTGCGGATTGCCGCTCGTGCGGACGATGCTCGTCACGCCTTCCTCGTTCAAGCCCAGAAAACTGTGCGCGTGCCGCGTCGCGCCCATCGCATCAATCGCCACCTGCAAACTGCCGTCCGTCGCGTTTTTGAGTCCCACCGGCATGGAGAGGCCGCTGGCCATTTCGCGATGCGTTTGCGATTCCGTCGTCCGCGCGCCAATCGCCGCCCAGGTGATGAGGTCGGCGATGTATTGCGGCACGATGGGGTCGAGAAATTCCGTCGCCGCCGGCAGGCCGAGCGAATTGATCTGCAACAGCAACTTGCGCGCGATTTTTAATCCCGTTTCGATGTCCTGCGAACCGTCGAGATGCGGATCGTTAACAAGGCCTTTCCAGCCGATGGTCGTGCGCGGCTTCTCAAAATAGACGCGCATCACGATTTCCATCTGGTCGGCAAATTCCTTTTGCAGCTTGCTCAAGCGCGTCGCGTATTCCAGCGCGCTTTTTTCGTCGTGAATGGAGCACGGTCCGATGACCACGAGCAGGCGCGGATCTTGTTGGTTCAAGATGCGGATCACGCGCTCGCGCGCCTGCGCCACGAAGTCATTCACCGCTACCGGCGTGGGTGACAAAGCCTTCATGGCGCGCGGCGAGAGCAGCGGCACAATCTCTTTTACATGCAAATCCTGCGTGCGATACATGGGAAAAATTATATCAGACGGCGTTGCGGGCAAAAGTCTAATGTCGGCGGTGTTTTAATAATCATAGTGACTACAGTGCAACTAAACCCACCTTTTCTCATCTTGAAAATTACCGGCTTGATAACTTTTTGCGCCCGGCGCAGGCTTGGACTTATGAAAGCATCCCCTGTTGGCATCAGGTCACACTTCATAAACTTCATAACCCAAATTTTCTTGAAACATTTTGCTGTTTGTTCAGTGCTTTGTCTGGGTATGACCGGATGCCGGGAGCAGACGTCAGCTTTTCTATTAAATCTTCAGCAAGTGCGCCAGATGTCTCCGACCAATTCGATGCACATTTCTTTCGAGGAGCGAAGCGGGAAGATATTTGTGTCAGTGGTTGACAAATTTGGTGACAGCCACATTCACAATTTGGATTTTGGTGGTGTTAGCAAACAGCAGGCACTGGAGTTTCTTAAGCAGAAGCAAACGGAGTTAGAGACACATCGATGATGTGGTTTGGTTTCAAATTTGTCTCCCGCTGCTCACCTTCAAACGCACAGATAGACGTAGACCGAGAAGGACACCGCCGCCATGCCGGCTGCTGCCGCCAGCGACCACAGCAGACTTTTCTGCCGCGCCGCGATCGAGAACGTTGAGATGATTACCGCCATCTGTGCCGCCAGCATCCCGAAGAAAAACTTCCCACTGCGCTTGTGGTGATGCTCGGCAGAGATGTTGCCCTTGCGCACCTGCAATTCCAAAATACCGCCGATGGTCGCGTTCAATTTCGCCTCGGTGTCATAGCGCGCCGACGTGTAGCGTAGCCGCGCCGCCGAAAAACTGCGGAACAGATTTTTGTCGCCGGACAGCAGGGTTTCATCCAGCTTGTCCACGACCTTGGTGATGGGCTTGGCGGCTTTGTCGAAGGCGGCCGCCGCGTCCTTGGCGGACACGAGAGCTTCGTCCAAATTTTTATCTTTGATTTTTGCCAGCAAAGCGGCGACCTCGGTTTCTGGCTTGGAACTTTCCACAGCGGCCATCGCACCTGTGATGTTGTCATCCAAAGCGGCGGGCTTCGCGGTGGGAATTTTATTTTTCACCAACGCATCCACCGTCGCCGCGTCCGCGCCGGGCAGGGCGGTAAGCGGATTCACCTCGCTCGTGGCCAGCAGCAGATCCAGAGAATTGTGCGCCTCGAAGCTGCGGTTCTTTTTCGCCTGATAAAAACTCCATTGGTCGCCAGCCTTGGACTGGAGCTGCGCGGCGGCGGAACGATCGTATTGCGCCTTGGTCATCTCACTGGACGCGAGACCCGCGAGCATCGTGGCGATAACGGTCATCACGATGGGCGTCGCGCCGAGAATCTTGCCCCATTTGGACGGCGGCAAATCTTTTTTGAGTTCATCGGGAATTTCAATTTTTCCAGCCATAAATGTTTTTAGTTTCGCGCACTCTACACCAGTGGAAATTCTTCCGCCAGCCCGCAAAATCATTGCCGTCCGCCGCCGGAAAATTCACCATCAGGGCATGAGCGAAATCTGGCAGAGCGACGCCGTCATCGCCCGGACTCAAATCATCGCCCGCAGCTATTACAAATGGACAGGGCGCGATCTGTTGCCCGGACTTTTTAATCCGGCGGGACTGGCCAAAAATATTTTCCACGCGCCGTTCGTCCTCGTCGCCCACGGGACAGAGGCGGATCCGGTTCTGAATTACGGCAATGCCGCCGCCCTCGCGCTGTGGGAAGTGTCGTGGGAGGAACTTACCCGCACGCCGTCGCGCCTCACTGCCGAGGTGCCGAATCGCGAAGAGCGCGCCCGGTTGCTGGCCGAAGTCACCGCCCACGGATTCATTGACAACTATTCCGGCATCCGCATCTCCAAAACCGGCCGCCGTTTCCGCATCGCGCAGGCGACGGTGTGGAATCTCCTCGATGCCCAGGGCGTTTATGCCGGACAGGCCGCGATGTTTTCGCGTTGGGAATTTCTTTGAGCTGTGCGCCGGAAGAATTAACCTTGCCCACCAGTGGACAACTCCGCCAACCATCCCGCCACCGCCGCCGAACGCAAAATTATTTTGCTCTTGTGCCTGCTCGCGGCTGTTCACGTTTTTGTTTTTTCCGCCGCGTTTCCGTTCTTCAACGTCGTGGACGAGCAAATGCACGTTGACCTCGCGGTGAAATATGCGCAGGGAAAAATTCCGCGCACGCCCGCGGCAGCAGACGCGGAAGCCGCGCCGTTCTTGGTCGTTTATGCGTCGCCGGAATTTCTGCAGACCAACGCCACCGTTCCGCCGCCCGCGTGGAAGCAGCCTATCGCCGCCGTCCGCGAAACTCTGGCCACCAAACAAAACTTCTACCGCACCACGTTTCAAAACCATGAATCCGCGCAGCCGCCACTCTATTACAGTATTGCGGGCGCGTGGTGGCGGCTTGGAAAAACGAACTGGCTGGACGGTGGACAGTTGCTTTACTGGCTGCGCTTTCTGAACGTGCCGCTCGTCGGCGCCCTCGCCTGGCTCGCGTGGCACACGGCGCGGAAAGTTTTTCCGGAAAATTTATTTTTGCGACTGGCAGTGCCGGCCTTCATTGCGTTCCTGCCGCAGACGGCGTTTTACTCGGTCAATAACGACATCCTCTCACCGCTCACGTTTGGCGCAGCATTTCTGCTCCTGCTGAAATTTGCCGAAACACCCAACCCGCGCCTTGCGGCGGCCACCGGATTGGCGCTGGCGGCAACTTTTTTGACCAAAATCAGCAATCTCCCGTTGCTGGCGGCGGCGACGATATTCATCGTGTTCAAGTTTGTTGAAATATTTCGGACCGGCAAAATCCGTTCCAGCATTCCAGTGTTAACCACGCTGGCCGCCTGCGCTGGTTTGCCGGTGGCCGCGTGGCTGGCGTGGTGCAAAATCAATTTCGGCGATTTCACCGGAACCGCAGCAAAGATCCAGTTTCTCGGCTGGACGCACCAGCCGTTTGCTGTCTGGTGGCATCATCCCATTTTTACGCTGACGGGCGCGTGGACATTTATTTCCGGATTGCTGGCGACTTTCTGGCAGGGGGAATCTTTGTGGCATCGCCAACCGCTGGGCTGGCCGGCGGCGAATGTCATTTACGCCGTGACTTCATTAATTTTCATGGGCTTTGCGCTGTGGCCGCTTTGGCGACGACCGCAAACCACAACTGCCGCCCAACGAACGGCGCTCTGGTTTAGCTTGGCCAGCTTCGCGGCGGCGGTCGGGTTTCTGGGTTTTCTATCCATCAGCTACGATTTTCAGGACTGCTTTTATCCGTCACGCGCGCATCCGTATTTCACCTCCGGTCGATTGCTGCTCGGTGCGCTGATTCCGTTTCTGCTGCTGTTCACCTTCGGTTTGGATCGCGCCTTGGGCAAATGTCGCAACGCGATTAAATTTTCCGTGCTCGCGCTGCTGTTAATCGCCATGCTGGTGGCCGAAACAGCGCTGGATTGGAAGATTTTTTCCAGCGAATACAATTGGTTTCACCTGTGAGCCTCCACCCGGAAAAATCCGCCGTCACACCCGCCGCGTTGTCTGTCGCGAGCGAGCGAAAATTTATCTGGCTGTTCTGTTTTCTCGCCGCGCTGCATGTGCTGATATTTTCCGCCACCTTTCCGTTCTTCAACGTCGTGGACGAACAGGAGCACTTCGATCTCATCGTCCGATATTCGCACGCCGACATTCCGCGCGCGATGGCACCGTTGGCCGAGGAATCGCTCGACTTCGTCGCCGTCTATCACACGCCGGAATACCTGTGGTCGCCAACCAATTTTCCGGGCGGAAAAATCCCACCGCCGGCGTGGAAACTGCCGTTTGAGGTCGCCGCCAAAAATCTGTTCGACACCAAGGCGCTCTGGCGGGCGAAGGTGAAAAATCAGGAAGCCTCGCAACCACCAATCTATTATTCAATCGCGGCGGTGTGGTGGCATCTGGGAAAAACACTCGGACTTGATGGTGGTAGCATTTTATACTGGCTGCGGTTTCTGAATATTTTCTTTATCGTCGCGCTGGTGTGGATTGGGCATCGCGCGGCGCGAACCGTTTTTCCAGAAAACTATTTTTTGCGTCTTGGCGTGCCGGCGGTGCTGGCATTCATTCCGCAAACGGCTTTTTACGCCATCCAAAACGATGTGCTGTCACCGCTGGGTTTCGGAGTGGTGTTCATCTTGCTGGTGAAATTCTGGCGCGCGGAAATTCCCGATGTCCGACTCAGCCTGTTCGCCGGTCTCGCGGTGTCCGCCACGATGCTGGCAAAAATCAGCAACGCCCCGCTGCTCGCCGTTTCAGCGTTGTTTGTGGCGCTGAAAATATTTCAGCTCACGCGCGCTAGGAAAATCCGCGCCGCGTTGCCGGCCATTGTTTCGCTCGCGCTGTGCTCCGGGGTGCCGGTGGCGCTCTGGCTGGCGTGGTGCAAATATAATTTCGGCGACCTCACCGGTTCGGAACCGAAAATTCAGTTTCTCGGCTGGACGCACAAAGCGTTCGCCGAATGGTGGCACCATCCAATTTTTACGCCGCACGGTTTCTGGGCTTTTTTTTCAGACCTGCTCGCGACCTTTTGGCAGGGCGAACTATTGTGGGATCGCCAACCGCTGGCATTGCCGGCGGCGGATAAAGTTTATGTGTTTTCTACCATCGTTCTCTTTGGCGTCGCGCTGGCCGGTCTGTTGAAAAAATCTCTCGCGCTGGAAAATCAGCAGCGCGTGGCGCTTTGGTTTGGGTTTGCCGGCTGCGTGGCGGCGGTCGCGTTTCTGGGTTTTCTATCCATCATTTACGATTATCACGAATGTTTCCGGCCCTCGCGCGCCTTTCCGTATTTCACCTCCGGCCGCATGATTTTGGGCGCGTTGATTCCGTTCTTGCTGCTGTGGTTTTACGGTCTCGACCAGCTGCTGGGAAAATTCGGCGTGAAAATAAAATTTCTTGTGCTTGGCATCTTGCTGCTGCTCATGCTCGCCACAGAGATCACGATTGATTGGAATATTTTCCCAAACGAATACAACTGGTTTCACCTGTGATAGAGCAGAATTTGACCGCGTTGAGCGCCGCCGGAAAATAAATTCATTTCACCCCTTGCGCTACGACGGAACAGGCGTAGCTTGCATTGGGCTGACATGGATGCGGTGGTGCAGAGTTGGAAGCTGGTAGATTCCGCATGGCAATGTCAGCCCACTTTGTTTCTTGGTTTTACCCCCTTTTTCGTGGTTTAATGTCCGCCACAATTTTATGGAAGCCAAACCGACGACTCCGCCCCCCGCCAAGCCGATTGACGAGAATTCCCTCATCAAACAGCGCCGCGAAAAGCTCGACGCGCTGCGCGCCAAAGGTATTGACCCGTTCAAGAACAAGTTTTCTCCCGACACCGAATGCAACACCGCCCGCAGCGGCTTCGATTCCGGCGCGTTGCCGGAAGGTCATCGTGTGTCCGTCGCCGGACGCATCACCGCGCACCGCGACATGGGCAAATCCATGTTCATTGACGTGCGCGACCAGAGCGGCCGCATCCAGGTTTACGCGCAGAAGAATGTCATCGGCGACGACCAGTTCGCCATCTTTACGCACCTCGACCTCGGCGATTTTGTCGGCGTGACCGGCACGTTGTTTCGCACCAAGACCGGCGAGCCGAGCATCAAGCTGGAAGCGTTCACCATCCTCGCCAAAGCGCTGCGTCCGCCGCCCGCGAAATGGTATGGCCTCGAGGACACGGAAATCCGCTATCGCCAGCGTTATCTGGATTTGATTGCGAATCCCGACGTGAAAGACGTGATGCTCAAGCGCAGCGCGATCATCCACGAGATCCGGAATTTTTTTCACGAACGCAAATATGTCGAAGTCGAGACGCCGGCGATGCAGGCGATTCCCGGCGGCGCGGCGGCGCAACCGTTCAAGACCTTTCACAATGCGCTCGGCTGCGAATTTTATCTGCGTATCGCGCTGGAGCTTTACCACAAGCGGCTGCTCGTCGGCGGCATTGACAAGCTGTTTGAGATCGGGAAAAACTTCCGCAACGAAGGCCTCTCGCGCCGGCACAATCCCGAATTCACGATGCTCGAAGCCTACTGCGCGTTCGGCGATTACAACTCGATGATGGAAACCGTCGAGTCGCTCATCAAGCATGTCGCGCAGAAAGTGCTTGGCACGCTTGTTATTGTTCATGAACGGAGAGATTCGTTCAGTGCGGCGTTTCAAGAAGTTATTGATAAATCGGATGGTGTCTGGGCCGCGATTCAGACAATAACATTAAATTTGCAGCACCAAATTTCGGGACTTCCGCCGTTTGTCGAGCGACTTAATAAAATTGCAGCAAGAGTAAGAACAGAACCAACGGCAATTTTAGCAACCGAAGCTCTTGAATGCGTTCACCAATTCCAATCAGAAGCCCGAACTGCTGATTTTTTAGCCGCGCTTAAACTAGCACCTCAAGATAGGCCAACGGTTGAACTGCAAACCAGAATTGCCGCAATGGTGGAAACGGCAAACGTAGTTATTACTCCATTCAAAGAAGCCAAGACGATTGACCTGACCACTTGGCGCCGCGCGAAATATAGCGATCTCATCAAGGAAAAATGCGGTGCAGATTGGTTCGCCATTTCGGCTGCCGAACGTCGCCAAAAAGCGCATGACATGGGCGCGGAAATCGGCAAGGAGTTTGAAGACTTTGAAGTCACGAACGCCGTGTTCGGAAAATTCATCGAGCCGACGCTCATTAATCCGACGTTCGTCACGCATCTACCGAAGGAACTCGTGCCACTCGCCAAGCTATCGCCCGACGACCCGACGACTGTGGAAGTTTTCGAGTGCTGCATCAACGGGCAGGAAATTTCGCCCGGCTACACCGAGCAGAACGATCCCATTCAGCAACGCGACACGCTGGAACATCAGGCCGGCGGCGAGCCGCAGAAGTTGGACGAAGATTTCCTCGTCGCGCTGGAACATGGCATGCCCCCGGCTGGCGGCATTGGCATAGGCATTGACCGCCTGTGCATGATGCTCCTCGGCCAGGAAAGTATCCGCGACGTAATCTTGTTTCCGCAGTTGAAGCCGAAGTAAAATTTTTCCGGTGTGCACTGCTGTTCACGCATTCCGCACAAACATTTTGCCCGGCAACTGCCGCACCAGCCGTTTCATCTCCAGACCGAACAGCGCCACGTTCACCGCCGAACTCGGCAGACCGCTGGCGCGGATGATTTCGTCAATGCTCGATTCGTCGTCCGCTTTCACCGCGTCAAAAACTTTCTGCTCGGTTTCGTTCAGTTCCAGCGCGGGCAAAATGCCGGTTTCGCTCGCCGTTGGCGGGCGGTTGCTGGTGGGAAATAGATATTCAAATTCGCTCAAGATGTCCTCGACGCCTTCGCAGAGCTTCGCGCCTTTTTTGATAAGGTCATGACAGCCTTTGCTGCGCGGCGAATCAATCCGCCCCGGCACGGCAAAAATTTGCCGACCATATTCCGTCGCAAAATTTGCCGTGATGAGCGCACCGCTGGAAAGATTCGCCTCGACCACGACCGTGCCGAGCGTCATGCCCGCGACGATGCGGTTGCGAATGGGGAAAGTTTGCTTGTCCGCCGGTCGGTTGAAGGGAAATTGCGTGATGACCGCGCCGTTCGCCGCGATGCGCTCGAACAATTCGGCGTTCTCGGTCGGGAAAATTAAATTGATGCCGGTGCCGAGCACGGCAATCGTCCGGCCTTTGCCGCTCAAGGCGCCCTGATGCGCCGCCGTGTCAATGCCGCGCGCGCCGCCGCTCACCACCGTCACGCCGGTGTAGGCGAGCTGATACGCCAGCTTGCGCGCGGTCTCGATGCCGTAATGCGTGGTCATCCGCGAGCCGACCATCGCGACGGCGTTTTTATCCTTCGCCGTGAGTTCGCCTTTGACGTAGAGACAAAGCGGCGGGTCATAAATCTCCCGCAGCGACGGTGGATAATTTTCATCGGTTGAAATCAGAACGTGGCAGCCGAAATCGGCGATGCGTTTCAATTCGCCGGCGAGGTCAATGGATTTTTCCCAGGTAAAAATTTTCTCGGCGGTGTCGTCGCCGATGGTGCGGACGCGGAGGAGTTCGGATTTGGCGGCGGAAAGAATTTTGGGTGCATCGCCGAAATGTTCCAGCAGCGAGCGGGCGCGCACCGGCCCGACACCGTCAATCATGTTCAGCGCGATGAGCGCTTCCCGAGAGTCCATGACGAATTAAAGGATTTCAAGTTTCAGGTTTCAAGTTCCAAGTTTGTAGGAGACGAGGTGACGAGTCTCAAATTTCAGAAGAATTAGTCAGAGACTCCTTACGTCGTCTCCTGCTTTTTTAACGATTGGCAGCGGCAAGAATTGTTTCGCGCGAAGGCTGCGAAGTTGGCGAAGTGGAATAATTCATCAGGCCGTTCCAAACTCAAAACTTGAAACTTGGCACTTGAAACTTGAAACTAAAGCCGTGCCCGACCCAAGCCTGTTGCTCCTCATCCCGGCTTACAACGAAGAAGCGCGCATCGAACCGGTGCTGCGTGAATACGCGGAATTTTTCCGGCAGAATTACACCGGCGATTTCAAGCTGGTCGTGGTGCTGAACGGTTGCCGCGACAACACGCTCGCTGTGGTGCAGCGCGTGGCGAAAGATTTTCCCTCAATCGGCTGGCTGGATTTTCCCGCGCCCATCGGCAAAGGCGGCGCGCTCATCGAAGGTCTCAAACTCGCGGAGCACACGGAATGGATTGGCTACGTGGACGCGGACGGCGCGACCGGGCCGCAGGCGTTCATCGAGTTGGCGCGGCACATCGGCGATGCGGACTGCGTGGTCGGTTCGCGCTGGTTGCCGGACAGCGTGCTGCTCCAGAAACAGCCGAAGCTCCGGCAGTTCGTCAGCCGCTGTTTTCATGTCATCGTGGAACTGATGTTCTGGATGCACATTAAAGACACGCAATGTCCGTGCAAACTGTTGCGCTGCGCCGCCGTGGAAAAAATCCATTCGTCGCTCTGCATCGCGGATCTGGCGTTCGACGTGAATCTGCTGGTGTCCATGAAGCGTGGCGGTTTTCGCCTGCGCGAAGTGCCGGTGGAATGGACGGACAAGGTCGGCTCCAAGGTTTCGGCGGCGCTATTCCGTAGTTCGCTGACGATGTTTTTGTCCGTGTTGCGATTGCGGCTGATTTACTCGCCGTTTTACCAATTGCTGCGGCCGCTGCGTCCGGTGGAGGCGTGGGTTTACAAAAAATTACGTGCGCCGCAACCGTTGTCGCGGTCGGCGGGAAAAAGTTAAGCCGCCTTCGCCTTGGTTCCGCAGGTGAACCACGCGCACACCGCGAACAGCAGTAGGTTAAAACTACCCAGTGTTTGCAGCACCATCACGAGGCTGGTGTGGAATTGTGTCAGTGCGAACGCATAGCCCGCCGCCAGCAGCACCAGCGCCGGCACGATGCGGAAATCCGCCCGCGCGAGCAGGTTGTTCACCAGCACGTTCGCCAGTGCCAGCGGCACCATCGCCCACGCATACCACGGCAGCACCGCCGCTGCGACCTTCACGAATGATTCCTGAAAAACAAATTTGATGACCCACGGCGCCAGCACCGTCAGTCCCAGCGCGCCGCACGCCGCCAGCACGCCGGAACCAAGCAGCACGAGGCCGAGCAGATTGCTTTTCTCCGACTTCGCCGCGCTGTGCACGATTTTCGGAAACATCACCGTCGCCAACGGCAACACCACCCACAGCAACGCCCGCGACAGCGTGCCCGCGCCGGTGTAAAACCCCGATTCATCCTGCGTGAAATAGGCTTTCACGAACATCGTGTCCGCGGTGAACAAAAATTGCACCGCGCCGAAACCCAGCATCAACGGCACCACTTGCGCCAGCCAGACGCGCCAGGCGAACGGCTCCGCGCGCAGCGCCCACAAGCCGCGTGTCTGCCACACGCCGATGCCGACAGCGACGGCCAGTCCCACGACGACACCGATGACCATGCCCAGTGAACCCAGCGCCACCAATAATACCAGTCCCGCTGCCACGGCGAACCGCGAGCCGCCATTCAAAATATTGACCCAGCCCATCCAGAAAAAATTCTGCTGTCCCTGCATCACGCCCAGAAACATTGGCAGCCAGAACGAAAACAAAACCACCGCCACCGTGATCCACAGGCTTGCTGCGCTCGGCAATTTCCACGCCGCGAGGATTTGCGTTTGCCAGAGGAAGACGCCCACCGCGCCGAGCAGCACCAAACCCAGCGTGCCCAGCCACGCCATCCGGATCATGCCCGCCAGTTGCCGCTCGCGGTTCGTGGCCAGCGCCTGCGCCGTCTGCTGCGCGAAGACCAT
>CAIOUK010000042.1 GCA_903861445.1 uncultured Verrucomicrobia subdivision 3 bacterium | reverse complement strand
GTGCGTGGGCTTGACGGTCTGGCCGTTGACGCGAACATGGCCTTGCTCGATGAGCCGCTGCATCGCCCCGCGCGAGGCGGCAGGAAATATTTCGCGGAGAAAAACATCTAGCCGTTCGCCGGGACGCGATTTTTCCACGGTAAATTTTTCAGTGCGTGAATTCATTTAAGAAGCGGTCGCGCGAAGGACGCGAAGTTTGCGAAGAAGAGTTTCCCCTTCGCTACCTTCGCGTCCTTCGCGCGAAAAATATTTGGCCGATATTTCACGGCGTAGATTTGGGTGAATGCTCGTTGCGCCAGGTGATGAGGAAAATCAGGCCGACCCCGGTGCAGATGGCGGTGTCGGCGATATTGAAAGCAGGAAAGCCGATTTCGCCGCCGCCGCGCTGCTGCATATAAAAACGAATGAAGTCAATGACCTCGTGTCGGCCGGGCAGCAGCCGGTCGGTGAGGTTGCCGGCGATGCCGCCGAAGATGAGGCCGAACGCGATTCGGCCCGGCAGTGTGTGGGAATTGAAATGGTGCCGCGTCAGGAACAGCGCGACGAACGCGAGCAAGGCCACGAAGGCCAGCGCGCCGTTGTTGCCGGAAAAGAGGCTCCACGCCGCGCCGGTGTTAACCCAGTGGACAAACTTGAAGAAACCGGGAATGAGAATTTTTTCATCGTCCTTGGCAAGCAGGTTCAACACGAGCCATTTGGTGAACTGGTCGAGCACGAACACGACCGCCGCGATGACGGCGATGGCGCGATTGGAGTTGCTAGATTTTTCAACCATGCGAATGGCGCACATTAAACTGCATGGTGGCACAAAGAAAAAGCCATTTCACCGGCGAGAAAATCATTTTCACCTCGCGGCGGGAATCGCTACTCTCCGCGCATGGCGTTGGTGCGAATTCTCGTTGACGGCTACTCGCTGCTCCACAACTGGCCGGAGTTGGCGGAGGGTGCGCCGCGTCATTCCGAGACGGCGCGCGATGCGCTGGTGGAGATGCTCACGCAATATCAGGACGCGTGCGGCACGCCGGTGACGGTTTTCTTTGACGGACGCGGCGCGCGGCGAACGAAGCCAAAAAATGATGCCGGCAAATCGGTGGAAGTGCTGTTTTCCAGCGCCGGCCAGACGGCGGATGACTTGATTGAACGCGCCGCCGCGCGGTTCCAATCCTACGGCGAGGTGCTGGCCGTGACGGACGATTTCGCCATTCGCGACACCGTCGGCGGCTTCAACGGTTCGGTGGCCAGCTGTGGCAACTTCATTGCGCTGATTCAGAATGCGCTGGCCTCTTTGGAAAAAAAGCTGAACAATCACAATCGTTCCGAGCGCAACCGTTTTTCCCGCTCACGTTCAGCATGAATTTGCACTGCCTAAAAAAACTTCGCCGGGTTGCATCCCGACCGGGCTGGCTCTTTGTGGCCGTTTATTTATTGGTGTGTTCCCCGGCGCGGGCGGAAATTGAAGAACGCTGGCTGCTGGTGTTTGACACGTCGGCAGAGATGAAAAAACGCCTGCCGGGCGTCGAGGCCACGGTGAAAACTTTTCTGGGAACCAGTGGCGGCGGCCAGATTCATGCCGACGATTCTGTGGGTGTGTGGACGTTTTGCCGGCAACTGCACACCGGCAAATTTCCCCTGACAACGTGGAAACCGGAACGCTCGTCCGAAACTATTTCCAACCTGGTCAAGTTTGTGCATCACGAATGGTTTTCGGGCGAAACCAGTCTGGCTGCGTTGCAACCGGCACTGAATAAAGTCATCGCCGATTCCGACCGGTTGACGGTGGTGATTTTTTGCGACGGCAACAGCCGGATTGACTGGACGCCCTATGACCTCGGCATCAACCAGACGTTTCAGCAGAATTTTGCAGAACGAAAAAAAACGCGGCAACCGTTCGTGCTGCTGCTCCGCACCCAGCAGGGAAAATTCACCGGCTGCACGGTCAACTTTCCGCCAAGTGAAATCAACGTGCCGACGTTTCCACCGTGGCCGGAGCCGCCAAAGCCAGTGGTGGATTTGCCGCCGCCCGCGCCCGCGCCCGTGCCAGTCATTCCTAAACCAACGGTGGTTCCCGTGCCGGCATTGATCATTGTCGGCACCCATGTCGGCACGAATGTTGATGATTTGAAAAAGATTACCGCGCCGGCCACCAATCCAGTTGCCAAAACGGTGGCGCCCAACCAACGCCCAACCAACCCACCCAAGCCGACACCGGCGCCAATTATTCCTGCGGTGACAAGTCAAACGCCAACACCGGCACCCGCACCAACGAACATTGCCAAACCCGCGCCGGCCGCACCCGTCACCGAAGCCGTCAAGCCCGCTGCGCCACCCACCAACCCGGCAAGAGCGATGGTTCCGCCGCAAAATAATAATGATTCCAGCCGTCTGCGCTGGTGGCTCGGTGGTGGCGCCCTGCTGGTGGTGGCGTTGCTAATCTGGATGGCGGTGGTGCGGTCACGCCGTCCCCATAACAGCCTGATTACCGACTCCCTGAACGCGCCGAAGGTGCAGCCGCGCAAAAAATGACTCATTCCGCGCGTGACTTTTGGGCGCGCTTGTGGAAAATTTCGCGGCCATGAAAACTCTCTCATTATTTTGTGCGCTCGGCTTGTTTGCCGTTGCCGCCACCCAAGCTGAAGACGCCAAAACCAACGCACCGGCGACCGCCACGGTTACCAACGCGCCCAGCACCAAGGAAGTCGCCGTCATCACCACCACCGAAGGCACCATGGTTGTCGAGTTCTGGACGGACGCCGCGCCGGCGACCATCGAGAATTTTAAGAAGCTTGCCCGGCAGGGTTTTTATGACGGCACCTGTTTTCACCGCGTCATCAAGGGTTTTATGATTCAAGG
The DNA here is from genome assembly GCA_903861445.1 of uncultured Verrucomicrobia subdivision 3 bacterium. Lineage (GTDB taxonomy): Bacteria > Verrucomicrobiota > Verrucomicrobiia > Limisphaerales > UBA11358 > UBA11358. The sequence goes on along the minus strand of CAIOUK010000042.1, from coordinate 2,970 downwards.
CGGCGACCCGCTGACCAAGGATGCCAGCAAGGAAGACCAGTGGGGCACGGGTGGCCCGGGCTACTCGATCAAGGCCGAGTTCAACGACCATTCACACCACCGCGGTGTCATCTCCATGGCGCGCAGCGCGAATCCCGATTCCGCCGGCTCGCAGTTTTTCATCTGCCATAGTGATCCGACTCAAACTGACCCGGCTCGGCGCGAGCCAACGTTTCTTGATCACCAATACACGACGTTCGGCAAACTCATTAAGGGCGACGACGTTTTGGAAAAGATTGCCACCACGCCAACACATCCACAGGATCGCCCCGACAAACGCATGGGCATCACCAGCATCAAAATCGTTCCTGCCGACACCGTAAAATAATTTCTAAAACCTAATAATTTTATGAGCGAAATTGCCATTCTCACCACCAGCGCCGGCGAAATGACCCTCGAATTCTGGCCGGACGTCGCGCCCGGCCACGTCAAAAATTTTATCGACCTTGCGAAAAAAGGTTTTTACGACGGCACCTGTTTTCACCGCGTCATCAAGGGTTTCATGATTCAGGGCGGCGATCCGCTGACCAAGGATGATTCCAAGCAGCGTTCATGGGGCACCGGCGGTCCGGGACACCAGATTAAAGCTGAATTCAACGACAAGGCGCACACCCGCGGCGTGCTCTCCATGGCGCGTTCGCAGGATCCGAATTCCGCCGGCTCGCAATTTTTCATCTGCCACGGCGATCCGCGCTTCCTCGACCGTCAATACACGGCGTTCGGTAAGCTCATCAAGGGCGACGACGTGCTGGAGAAAATCGCCACCACACCAACCGTTTCCGGCGACCGGCCCGTGACAAAGCAAACGCTCATCAGCGTGAAAATCGTCGCGGCGGACGCGGCAAAGTAAGCAAACCCAATTCAATTAGGAACGCAGGAAGTCAGGAAAGTATTTTCCGGTTCCTGCGTTCTTGTTTTCCTGATTTAATCTGCCCGTGGAAATCTCGCAACTCGCCCAAGTTCTCGTCGCGCTCGGCTGTCCGGCGGAAAAATCCGCCGATATGGCCGCGCAGCTCGACAAGCGGGCTAAACAGCTTGCCGCCGAGAAAAATCGCCCTTACGAGGAGGCATTGCAGCATTTGATTGGTTTGATGCGGCAAGGCTGGTCGGCCAAGGCAAAAGGATTTTGAATTTATGATCAAACCCTGGAAAAAGGTCGGTTCCAAACCCGTCGGTGATTTTCGCATTTTCAAAATCCGTTCTGACGCCTGCATCAATCCGCGCACCGGCAAAGAGCACGACTTTTACATCCTCGACAGCGTTAATTGGGTCAACGTCGTGGCCGTTACGCCCGACCAACAACTCGTGATGATTCGGCAATACCGGCATGGTTCCGAAACCGTGGAACTGGAAATTCCCGGCGGTATGATGGATCCGCACGAGACCGATCCCGTGGCCACCGCCATCCGGGAACTGCGCGAGGAGACAGGTTACGAGGGCGAGAACGCGCGGCTGCTCGGCACCATCTGGTCCAACCCCGCCATCATGAGCAACCGGACTTACACCGTGCTGATCGAGAACTGCCGACTGAAACACGCCGTGGATTTTGATGGTGGTGAAGATTTGGCAACGCAGCTTGTGCCCGTTGCCGAAATCCCGCAGTTGGTAGCCGATGAAAAAATCGGCCACAACCTCGTGGTGTCCGCGCTGTATTATTTTGAGTTGTGGCAGCGCGGAATCAAAAAGGCTTGAGACAAGTTTTGGGTCACCATCGGTGCAAAGAAAAAACGCGGAGAATTGCTTCTCCGCGTTTTTGAATTTTTAGTTTGTCACTTACAGCGATTTGACTTTTTTCACAATCGCCGCCGCGTCGATGCCGAACGCCGCCATGAGTTCCTCGGCCTTGCCGGAGCGCGGAATGCCCACGACGGCCAGCTTGTGCACCTTGATGCCTTCGCTCGAAAGCTCGCCAGCGACCGCGTCGCCGAGGCCGCCTTCGGAATAATGATCTTCCACCGTGATGACGGTGTTGCCGGTTTTCTTGGCCGCCGCGAGAATGACGTCTTTGCCGAGCGGTTTGATGCTGTAAGCGTCAATGACTGTGACGTTGATGCCTTCAGCCTTCAACGAGTCGGCGGCTTTCAAGGCTTCAAACAAAGTGACGCCGGCGCTGACGATCGTGACTTTGTCGCCGGTGCGCAGCACTTTCGCGCCGCCCACGGGGAATTGTTCGTCGTTGCCGTAAATCACCGGCGTCTTCGGACGCGAGGTGCGCAGGAAGCAAACGCCTTTGAGGATGGCCATCTGTTCGAGCAATTTTTCCGTGGCGACCGCGTCCGCCGGATACAAAACCGTGCTGCCGACGACCGCGCGCATCATCGCCAAATCTTCCAGCGCCATCTGCGACGGGCCATCTTCGCCGATGCTGATGCCGACGTGCGAGCCGACGAGTTTCAAGTTGGATTGCGAAATGCCGGCGACGCGGATTTGATCCGCCGCGCGCGTGAAAAATGTCGCAAAGGTCGAGGCGAACGGCACATGACCGCGCGTGGCAAAACCAACGGCCACGGCCACCAAGTTTTGTTCCGCGATGAAACATTCCGTGGCGCGGTTCGGGAATTGTTTGAAGAATTTTTCCGCGAAAGTGGAATTCTTCGTGTCGCCATCCATCGCATTGATACGCGGATCGGCTTCACCAAGGCGAACGAGCGCGGTGCCGTAGGCTTCGCGCGTGGCAATCTTGTCCCCGAGTTTGTAGCTGATGGCCGGATAACTCGCGGGCGCGGCGAGGTTCGGAGCGGGAAGCGCAGTCGGCGCAGGAATCGCGACACCGAGGCCGGACTTGGCGCTGGGCTGAAGTTCGGCGATGGCTTTGGCGGCTTCTTCCGTATTGAGCGGTTTGCCGTGCCAGCCGTCTTTGTCCTGCAAGAAGGAAACGCCGGCGCCTTTGTAGGTCTTGGCGATGATGGCCAGCGGACGTTCGTCGAGGCC
>CAIOUK010000041.1 GCA_903861445.1 uncultured Verrucomicrobia subdivision 3 bacterium | reverse complement strand
TGATGTATTCCTCCATGCAGGCCTGCAAAAATTTCTGTGCATAGACCGGTTCTTTGGCGGTGCTGCGCAAAATAAAAATCGTGGTCTTGGGCAACACGGAAACATCCACCACCACCGACTGCGGCACTAGGGCGGGATTTTCGGTAGCCACACGGTTGCGGGCGCGGTTTAACACGATTTGTCCCTGCATCAAGGCGGCCTGCGTGCCGAGAAAGTTGCCCAGCTCCTCCGAGTAAAGGGCGTTCTGCTGGATGTTCAGCTTGATGTTGACAATCATCTGGCCAACGGATTGGAACACCGGCGGCGCGTTGGTAACTCGCCAATATTGCCCTCCCCCCGCCAATAGCGCCACCAACACCAACACCCACCAGCGTTGCAGGAGCAGGTTGCGATAGCGCTGGAACCGCGCGTGAAATTTACCGACCAGACTGACCCGGTCAGCCTTGGTAATTGGAGAAAAATCTTCGTTCATGACGATTCAGTGCGGATGGCAAAATTAAAAATTGATCAACCGGGTGGGGACAATGATGAAGTCATCCGGCTGGAGTAAAATATCCTTTTCAATTTTTCCCTTTTCCAAAATGTCCGCCATGTTCAACTCGAAAACTTTTTTCTGGCCATCGGGGCCGGCGGCACGCACCACTTTCACTTTAGTCTTGTTGGCAAAATCACCCAACCCGCCGGCACGCAGAATGGCCTGCCCCGCCGTGAGATTCTCGTTGACCTGTATGTCCAGCGGACCTTGGGCACGCACCTGCCCCCAAATGTAGACCCGACCCAGAATGCGGCTGGCGAGGTTCAACGACAACACCACGGTAGCTTGCTTGTAATAATCTTTTTCCAGCGCGGCCTTGATGTCCGCCGCGAGTTCCTTGGACGTTTTGCCGACGGCCTTAATGCGGCCAATGTAGCTGATTTCAATTTCGCCGGAATCAGCCACGACCAACGGAATGGGCGTCAGTTGAATGCCCAGTTTGCGATCCTCCAAAATCTGAAAGCTCACCGTATCGCCCACGCGCAGCTTGTAGGTGTCATCGGCCACATAGCCGTTGAGCAGGCCGCCGGCGGGACTGGCCGCGACGGCTACCGGAGCCGAAGCAGCTGCCGGAGCGGCGGACGCAGGCTTGGCTGGCAACGGCATCGGCAGTTGCGCGAACGCCGACAAGCTGCTCACGACCAGTAACCAGCTGAATATGATTTTTCTCATGCGACGTGGCAATTATTCAGAACTGGTAGGCCAGACTCAAGCCTACAATGTTTTGGGTGGAATTGAGATTCGCCTGATTGGCGGTTTCCATGATCCAGCGATAATACATCCCCGCCGACAGTTTTTGAGTGATCTGGCGGTTCACGTTGAAGCCCAAATTATATTGGTCGTAACTTAATGCGCTGGCAGCCGCGCCGGCGGCCACCTGCGTGCCATGTTCCCAGGAAACAGATGTGCCAAGATTCCAGCGATACATGAAATTCCAATTCGGGTTCAACCGCACAAAATAGCGGTCATACGGCTGGCCGTTATAGGCGTAATCCACACTGTGACCGAGGGACAACGAATAGCTGACATGGGCGTTGACCTGATGCGTCAGCGACATTTGAAAATACAATGCCGATGAATCACTAATCGCATTGGTGCCGGCGGCGGCGGTCTTTTCCGGCGAATACACCGTGTAACCGCCATCCAGCCGCGCGCTGAAATGTTCGCTCAATTGCAGCGAGCAAAACAAACCGCCGTTCAATTGCATCGCATCGGCAGCCAAGCCGGGCGTCGAACTAGTGCCCCCACTTTGATCATAGCTCACCAGCCCCAAGCCGCCTTCCACACCGATCAAAATTTCCTCGCGCGGACGGAGGCCGGCGTTCAGATAGAAATTTTCTGAGGCGGAATCCGGCTGGCCAGCGGTGGTGTTGAGGCTCATATAATCAGCGTGGTCATAGCCGACGTTGAGCAAGGCCTTGTTCAAATCCCACATTCCGGAAATTCCGACATTATTCTGGAGATAGCTGGAGCTGGCCGCGTTGGCCGTGGTGGGATTTTCGTAGGTGTTTTGGGTGAGGCTGGCACGATCGTGCACATTGAAAACACAGTCGCCGATATAAACGTCCAGGGAGATACCGGAATTCGGACTTAAATAAAACTGATCCAATTCAGAATGCTTGGCATAAAACGAATAGCCCGCGCCCACCGATACATCCAGCGAGTTATGCGTGGTCACCGGCCAATGCAAGGCCGTGTTGATACTTGGCCGGGTAATCAAATCGCCATCCGCCCGGGAAGAATTGCCGGAATTATCCGTGTATTCCGTGGAAACATTTGCCGAGGCGCGCAAGGAAACCGGTCCCCAGAGCAGATTATAGTAGCCGATGGAATTCGCCGCCTGCTTGCGCGAGGCCGCCGCCAGATCTCCCGCCATGGAAATCCGCAACGCTTCCTGCGCCTGCAATCCCATCTGCCCCAGCAGCACCCCCAGCCCAACCAGTCCGGCCAGCGGCAGCGGCAATCGGCAACGAGATTTTTTAATCAGCATGGAAATCGGTTTTGAAATTTTATGGTGCCAAAAGCCCCTGCCAATGCCAGTAAAAATAAAATGCCGGCAAAGACCCAATCATCCCCTAGCGCGACGGCCGCCCTGCCGACCTAACTATCCGGTTGACGTTTCCGGGCAAACATCCTAGAGTTTGATGTCATCCTAAAAGTCACGCCCATGAAAAAAATCTTCTACTTTCTAGCCGTTGGATTACTGATTTCCCTTGGTTTTTGCGCGCAAGCCAGCGACACGCCCGTCAGCTCCAGTTTAAGCCTGCTTAAATCCGTGCCGCTGGCCGAACTGCCGGGCAAGGCCGCCGCGCTGGTGGCCGCCGCCAATACTAATGTTCAGGCGCAAACCACTGTGGACGTAGTCAAGGCCGCCGTCGGCTTGAATCCCGCCGCCGCGCCCGCCATCGTGGGTTCCATTGCCGCCGGCACCCCATCTGTCGCGGCCATCGCGGCCGCCACCGCTGCGAGCGTGTTGCCCCAACAAGCCGCCCTGATTGCCCAAACCGCCGCCGCGGCCGCACCGAAAATGGCCGGCAAAATTGTCGAGGCTGTTTGCAAAGTTGTGCCCACGGCTTACAAAGCCATCGCTGAAGCGGTCGCCGAAGTGGTTCCCGACGCCGCGCGGGAAATTCTAGCCGGCGTCGCAGCGGCCTTGCCGAATTTGAAAGACGCCATCACCGAGGCTCTGACCATTTACAAAACCGCCGTTCCTTCAGTGAGCCTCGTGCTCGCGCAAGCGACAAGCAGCAGTTTGGAAGCGACGCTGGCATCGGGTTTACCCGTCACGGCCGCTCCCAGAATCACGCAGAGCGGTCCTTATCAACCTCGCGCCGATTCGCCGGTCAACTTGACTCCGGGCGGGAACGGCACGCCGGTCACGGGGCCGCGCAATTACTCGGATCCGGTTACTCACGACTGATAATTTTTTTGTTCACAACCCGTCTTTGGCTCTCAAAGACGGGCTTTTTATTTTACCGTCGGTCGGTTATTCGTTGTATCGTCGCCATAATTTTTCTATTTTCCAGTCATGGCTGTAACTCCTGTGCGTTGGAAAAAATGGGCAATCACCGCGGTGGGAATCACCATCGCCGTCGCCGTGTTGGTGGGGCCGGGCTTTTCCAAATACCGGAAACTGAAAGAGCATCAGGCGCTGGCCACCGCCCAGGCTGCGTTCGCCAAAGGTGACTACCGCAGTGCCGTCTTGAGCGCACAGCAAGTGCTGCAATTAAACCCCACCAACATCGCCAACTGCGAGTTGATGGCGCAACTGGCCGATCTCGCCAAATCACCCACCACGTTGGACTGGCGTAAAAAAGTGGCGGATGCCACACCGTCGATTGAAAATAAATTATTGCTGGCCGAAGCCGCGTTGCGCTATCAGAGTCGCCCCTATCCGCTGACCGCCCAAATCCTCCTCGATCTGCCGCCGGCCGCGACCAACGTCGTGAGGTTTCATCTGGTCAGCGCCGAGTATGCACTGGCCTTGCGGCAATTGGGCGCAGCGGCCGCCCATTTTGCGGCCGCCGCCGGGCTCGCGCCCACCAACCGACTTTACCGCTTGAATCTGGCCCTGATTGATTTGAGTTCCACCCAGACGAATAAACTCGCTGTTGCCCGCGCGAACTTGCAATCGTTTCTGACGGACACCAATCTGGCCGCTACGGCGCTCCGCGGCCTCATCACCGACCGACTCGCGCAGGGGGAAACGGCCGCCGCGCGAGATTTTTCCGAACAACTTTTGCGCACGCCGCAAGCGACGGTGGCTGACCGACTGCAACATTTGCACATCCTTAAAAATTTGTCGTCCCCCGATTTCAGCGCGCAACTGGCGGCGCTGCAAAAAAATACCGCCACCAATTTACCTGGAACCGTTCAAATCGCGCTGTGGATGGAAGCCCACCAACTGGCACCCGAAGCCGCCGCCTGGCTCGCGGAACTGCCTGCCCGTTTTCGCAATCAGCCGATGGTGGCCATGGCCCGCGCCAGCGCGTTGGAAACGATGGGTGACTGGCCGGCGCTGCGGGACTTTTGCACCCACGGCGACTGGCAGGAAATGAATTTTCTGCGCCTCGCGTTTTTAGCCCACGCCTGGGCGCAACTAGGCGAAGCCGCCGTGACCGCCGGCAACTGGCACGCCGCCGTGGATAATGCCGGCAACCGTTACGGCGCGCTGATTGGCCTGCTGGAATTGACCGCGCGCTGGCAACTCCCCGCCGAGCGGCAGGATTTGCTCTGGCTGCTGCTGCAAAAATTTCCGCGCGAACGATGGCTCTCGCAAGCTTTGGAACAACAATGCCTCGCGACCGGCGACACACCCGGCTTATGGCGCATTTACCAGCAATTATCCGCGACGTTTCCCGGCGAGGTTGGCTGGCAAAATAATTTTGCCTACACGTCGCTTTTGCTGAAAAAAGATTCCCTCGCCGCCGAGGTGCTGGCGGCGAAACTGCAAAAACAATTTCCGACCAACGCCAGCTTCGCCTCAACCTATGCGTTTGCGCTGCACCTACGCGGTCGCAACATGGAAGCGCTGGCGATGATGCAAGCGCTCCCGTCAGCGGAACTGCGCACGTCCGCCGTGGCGCTGCATTATGGCCTGTTGCTGGCCAGCACCGGCAAACCGGCGGAAGCGGCACCGTATCTGGCCATTGCCCGCAAAGATGCCAGCTTGCTGCCGGAGGAAAAAGCGTTGCTGGCGGCGGTGCCTGACCCGCATTGACGGCTTGCGAAAGGGCTTGGACGGGTTATTTTATGGACAATCCGTCGAGCTGACCGCCAAATGCCAAACCCGTTTTTCTTCCGCCGTCTGGCCGTTGCTTTTGGGCTGGCGCTGGCCTTGGCTTTTTCGGCGAGCGGACAAACCAATTTCTTCAGCGTCACCACGACGAATGATGCCGGAGCCGGTTCTCTGCGCGCCGCTATCACGAACGCCAACACCACGGCGGGCATCAATGTCATCCGATTCAGCCTCACCGGCCCGTCACCGTTCACCATCAGTCTCGCCAGCGCGCTGCCAGTAATCACGAACACGATGACGATTGACGGCACCACGCAGACCGGCTACACCGGCACGCCACTGGTGGAAATCAACGGCACCAACGCCGGAGCCACGACGTCCGGCTTGCAACTCAACGCGCCCGGTTGCACGGTGATGGGACTGGCCATTAACCGGTTTCTGGTGGAAGGCATCAAGTTGAGCAGCGCCTCCAATGTCATTCAGGGAAATTTCATCGGCACGGATACAACGGGTCGGGTGGCCCGCAAAAATTTCGGCGACGGTATTTTGGTGACGAGTCAGGGCAACCTCATCGGCGGCACGACGGGGGCGGCGCGCAATGTCATTTCCGGAAACGGTCAAGCTGGCATTCTCTTGAGCGGCAGCGGAGCCACAGGAAATATTATTGAGGGAAATTACATCGGCACGGACATTCGCGGCACGAATGCGCTGGCCAACAGCACCAACGGCATCCAGATTAATAATCTGGCATCGGCCAACACCATCGGCCCAAGCAACGTGATTTCCGGCAACGCCCAGATCGGAATTTTTATCGCTGGCAGCGGAGCCAATTCAAATACCGTCATCGGGAATTTCATCGGCACGGATGCCGGGGGCCGCTGGCGGCTCGCGAACACTTACGCGGGCGTGACGGTTTCCGGCGGCAGCGGCAATCAAATCGGCGATCGCAATACTGGTAACGGCAATGTGATTTCCGGCAACACGCAAGACGGTATTTTTCTCACCGGCGGCGCGAGTGGAACGACGGTGCAAGGCAACTTCATCGGCCTTTCCGCCGCCGGCACGAATGCGATTGCCAATGGCTTTAATGGCGTTTCCATTGCCGGCAGTTCCAGCAATAACATCGGCGGTTCTGCCAGCGGCGCGGGCAATGTCATTTCCGGCAACACGCTGAATGGCGTGGCCATTGAACAGACCAACGACGCGTTCAATCTCGTGGCTGGAAATTACATCGGCACCGACCTCACCGGCTTGCGCGCCGTGTCGAATCTGTTGGCGGGCGTGGTGGTGCAAGGCGTCACCAACACGATTGGTGGGAAGAACAAGGGCAGCGGCAACGTCATTGCCGGCAACGGCCAGATTGGCGTCTGGCTGTTGGGCACGAACGGCAGCGCGAAAGGCAATCAGGTTGCCGGCAACCTGATCGGGCTGGACAAAACCGGCACCAATATTTTAGGCAATGGCAATGCGGGCGTGGAAATCTCCGGCGCGGCGGCCAATCAAATCGGCGGCACGGCCAGCGCCACGCGGAATGTGATTTCGGGCAATGGTTACAACGGCGTGATTTTGACGGGGGCCGGCACGACCGGAAATGTCATTCAAGGCAATTACATTGGCACGGATGCTTCCGGCACGTTGGCGCGCGGTAACATCCAGGACGGCTTGGAGCTTTTGAGCGTGACCAATAACCAAATCGGCGGCACCAATTCGGGCGCGCTGACTTTGGATGCGGGCAACCTGATTTCCGGCAACAATGCCAACGCGCTGACCAGCGGCAACGACGGCATTTACCTGACTAACTCCGCGCAGAATGTCATTCAAGGCAACCGCATCGGCACAGATGTCACCGGCAAATTGAGCCTCCAAAATTCCTGGAACGCGATTGAAACGGCCTCGGCCAGCAGCAATCAGATTGGCGGCGTCACCAGCGGCACGGGCAATTTGCTTTCCGGCAACGGTCGGGCTGGTATTTATTTTAATGGCGGCAGCTCCCAAGTCGTTCAAGGAAATTACATCGGCACCGACCTTTCCGGCACCAATCGGGTGGCGAACAATAACGATGGCATAGATATTTTAAGTTCCACCAACAATTTGATTGGCGGCACGGCCACCGGTGCCGGCAACGTCGTGGCGGGGAACAATGACGGTCTCTATTTGACCAACGCCCCGAAAAATACCATTCAAGGCAATTATTTCGGTGTGGGAGCGGATGGCGTCGGTCCGCTGGGCAATACTGGAAACAATGTTGAATTTGACTCTGGCTCCACAAACAACGTGCTGGGCGGTATCGTCGCCGGTGCCGCCAACCAGATTGCCTACGCCAAAACCTTTTCCACTTTTATTTATTCCGGCGTGCGGGTGCGGACGAATGCGTTCAACAATTTGATCAGCGGCAACGCCATTCATAATAACGCCCGGTTAGGCATTGATCTGGGCAACGCCGGCGTGAACCCGAATGTTCCCGGCGAAAGCGGCGTGTCTGCGACCAACGCCAACCGGCTGCAAAATTATCCTATTTTATCGAACGCCACGGCGGGCAATTTCGCCACGCTGATTCGCGGCGCGCTCGACAGCGGGGCGGGAAAAACGTATGCGCTGGAATTTTTTGCCAGCCCCAGCGGCAACACCAACGGCTACGGCGAAGGCCAGGTTTTTCTGGGGAAAACCAACCTGACGCTGGCGGCGGGTTCCACCAATTTCGCCTTCACCCTGCCGGCCAGCGTGCCAACGAATTGGGTGGTCACCGCCACCGCCACGGATCCGGCGAACAACACGTCGGAATTTTCCAACTGGGTGACCAACCGCCATGTCCCCATCCCGCTGGCGACGACCGCCAGCTACACGCGCACGGCGGGCGTGGCGGTGCTGATTTATCTGTCAAACTTGGCGACTAATTGGAATGACGGCGGCGGAACGAATGCAGTTAGTCTGCTCGCCATTAATTTGACGACCACCAACGGAATTACTCTGACGACCAATAGCACTGCAATTAGCTATCCCGGAAACAGTCCGAATGTGAAAGACCAGTTTAGCTACCTCATCACTGACGGCTTTAGCACCAACACGGGACTGGTCAACCTGACGGTTATTGGGTCGGTAACCGGTCAAATCCAGGGCATCAGCGCCAACCACAGCGGCGTGACGGTCAATTTTGCCGGCGTTTCCGGCTGGCTCTACAACGTGCGCCGTTCCACTAATCTGATGAGTTGGGTGACGCTGCTCGCCACCAATGCGCCCGCCGGCGGACTGTTTCAATTGACGGACACGTTTGGGGATTTGGGCAGCAATGCGCCGGCGTCGGCTTACTACCAATTGTTCTGGCAACCTTGACGCCAACTGTTTCTTTTGTTTATTGCATAAAAAAAGACCCGCCATGGAGCGGGTCTTTTTTAGAAATTAAAGGCAACTCACACCTTGCGGCGGCGAAGCAGGTGAGTCATCAACAAACCGCCGAGCGCACCCAACGCCAAGGTGGACGGTTCCGGCGCTTCGGTGGCCGAACCGACGAACTGCATGCCTACGCTGGTGGGGGTGGAATTCGTGCTCAAGACAGAAATGTCATCCCAACTGTTTCCATTCCAACTCCAATAATCACCGTAATTAGTCCCGAGCGTTTGCGGCTGAAAATTGGCCAACCCCAGCACATCACCTCCAGCAACGTCCAAGCCTGAAAAACTAAACACCACTGTAAAATCATTTGGCAGAGTCAAGGTCGTGGGCATATTCAAAGCGCCCGGCAGCGTAGATGAATAAATATCCTGCCACGCAAAACCGATTGTCCCCACACCGATATTTGATAATAGAGGATCCGGCATGTTTACCGAAAACCAGCCGCTGTTATAAAATGGCGTGCTGGCAGGAGAACCACCTACGCCCGTGTTCAAGTAGAAGGAAACATCACCCTGAACGGCACCACTGAAAGTCCAATAATGGCCGGCATTGGCTCCGTATAATTCAAAACTGAACGACCACAAGTAGGGATAGGAACTTGCAGCCGTTGCGTCCGGCAGAATTTCCACGCCAATGATCTGATTGTTGGTCAGAATTAAATTGCTGCCTTGATCATTAGACGAATTGTCATAAACCGTCCCCGTCGTCTGCGCCGCTGCCGAAAAAACCACGCACAGCCCAACCACGGTTGCTAAAAACAATTTGATTAAAACTTTTGACTTCATAAATGCGGTTCAACTGATTCCAAAAGGTGCGGTGCTACAGGGTTTAAGTTCGATATAAAACGCAAGGCTGTCAAGTTATAAAACTCCCCGGTAAAAATACTTGTTCCCGTCCCGATCGAGGCTTATTGTCTGAAAACAAGCCTCTGAATTTCCTAAAGCATGAGTAAATTAAGCCTTTTATTGTCAGCGGGGGTCTTGAGTTTTTTGGCGACGTTCGTGGTGACTTTTCTGACTATCAGACTGGCTCAAAACCGCAAGACGGCGGGCCGGTCGGCGGAATTGCATCATCAGAACGGGAAAAACATACCCCGTTTGGGCGGAATCGGACTGGCCGTGGGCTTGCTGATCACCGCCGCCATTTACCTATGCGGCTCCTTTACCGCAGATGATAAAATAACGTGCCGGCTCGTGGTCACCTTGACCATGGCCATGTTCACTTTGGGCTTGTGGGACGATTTGCGCGCCCTCGGGGCCAAACGCAAATTGCTGGGTCAAATTCTCATTGCCAGCACGGCCTACTGGGGCGGTATCAGTATCGAAAACCTCTCCCTCCCATTCGCCCATTTGGAAGTTGTGAAGCTGGGGCTTTGGGCCTGGCCGGTGACGGTGCTGTGGCTGGTGGCCATCACCAATTTAATCAACTTGATTGACGGCGTGGACGGCCTTGCCGGCGGCATCGGCCTGATGCTGATGATTCTATTGACCATCGTCGGCAGCGGTAATTGCGTTTCCTATCTAGCCGCCGGCCTGATTGGCGCGCTGCTGGGATTTCTGTGGTTTAACTTTCCGCCCGCCAAAATTTACATGGGCGATGGTGGCGCTTATTCCCTCGGCTTCCTCATTGCCTGCCTCACCATTGTCAGTTCGCAGAAAGGCACCATTATCGCGGCCTTGATTGCGCCACTCTTTGCGCTGGCCCTGCCGATTCTGGACACCAGCGTGGCCATATTGCGCCGCGGCCTACACGGACTGCCGCTGTTTCGCGCCGACCGAAAACACATTCACCACCGCTTATTGTCAGAAGGCATTTCCCGGCGGCGTCTGGTCTTGGGATCCTACATGTTCACCGCCTTTTTTCTTTTTCTGGGACTGGCGGCTTTCTGGAGCCACGGCGCGCAACTGCCCATCCTGTTTGGGTTTGGCCTTTTGTTTGTCCTGATTGCGGCCGGCCGGCTGCGCTTCAGCCGGGAATGGTTTTCGGTGGGTCGTGTGCTCGGCAACTCCATGGCCCGCCGCGCGGAAATTCAATACGCCCTCGCCCAAACCCGCTGGCTCATGCTGGAAGGCGCACGCTGTCCAAATTTGGATGCGCTTTTTGAAGACACGGTTTTTGTGGCGCTCAAGCTGGGTTTTACCGGCCTGAAAATCCGACTCGCAGACACCGAAAAGAATTGGCAAAAGTCCGGCAACGATTCACAGCTTGGTAGGATCTTCCCGCAAAATCTGCCCGGCCAGAATTGCTATCTTGAATTTTCTGCCCCGCCATCCGATACGCTGCCCGATGCACCGCCGCAACTGGATGAGAAAACCATTCGAATTTTGGCTGAACTTGTGACCGAAGCCTGGGTCAAAGCCTTCACCGCTTGGGAAAGCCACTCGGGCCAGCCACCACGGTTTTCCAACGCCCAAAGCTCATCAGCAAATCAAATTCCTCAATAAGCTCCGCCGCCGGTCAAACCTTTCACCATCGCGATTCCGTTGGAAGTTCCAAGCCGCGTCGCCCCGGACGTAATCATCGCCAGCGCGGTCTGCGCGTCGCGCACGCCGCCGGAAGCTTTCACGCCAAATTTCGAGCCGACGGTTTCGCGCATGAGTTTCACATCCGCCACCGTCGCGCCGGCGGTGCTGAAGCCGGTGGACGTTTTCACAAACTGCGCGCCGCTTTCCACAACCAGTTTGCAGGCGCGAATTTTCTCTTCATCCGTCAACAAGCAGGTTTCCAAAATCACTTTCACCGTGCGTTCGTCGGCGGCCTCAACCACATCGCAGAGTTCGCGAAAAACATATTTATCATCACCCGCCTTGAGCCGCGCGACGTTCAGCACCACGTCAAGCTCGTGCGCGCCGTCATCAATCGCCACTTCAGTCTCGTAACGCTTCACGTCGCTGGCCATCGCGCCGAGCGGGAAGCCGACCACGCTGACCACCTTCACGTCCGAGCCGTCGAGCCAATGCCGCGCCGCCGCAACCCACGCGCCGTTGACGCAGACGGAGAAAAAATTGTATTCCCGCGCCTCGGCGCAAAGCTGTTCGATCTGCGCGGCGCTGGCGTCGGGCTTGAGCAGCGTGTGGTCAATGTAGGCGGCGAGTTGGGCGGGCGTAAATTCAGTCGTGTTCACCCGCGCAGTTTAACCACAGCGGCCAAGCGGTTGAAACCCCGATTTTGCCCGACCAACCCGTTGGGGACATTTTTCAAACCGCGGGAGTGTGCCTTTCACGTTAGCAACCACTCGACAACCTAAAGCGGCTGAATGATTCGTTTATTTTGAAAGCCCGTTCGCTCTGCGTCTCCGCATAATCAGCTTGTGCCATTCGCGCATTTTGTCGCGGCAAGTCTGGCAATAGTAAAACGGTTTGCCTTTCTTGGCGTTGAAGTCAGATTTTCCCCCACATTCATGGCAACGGCTTTGTAGTCGCAGCCGTTGCCGCCAGATCGCCAGATAAGCGCGTTTGCGGAGTCGCCGGAAATACCGTCTGGCATTTCGATTGCGGCGCGTTAGACGCCGTTTGTGAATTGGCCGACGCTTTGATTTAGGATTTACCAGCCAAGCGACTTGTTTGCCGCCTGACTGCAAATCTTTTCAGTTCGCGGGCTGGCGATACATGAGCCGCTTTCCGGCTATCATCGGCACAAACGCAACCATGCGTTCCCCGTCTGTGCTTTTGCGGGTATTCCAGCGAAATTCAAACTCGCTGGCGTATTTGGCAAGATGCTCGGCAGAGATACAATGCCACGCGCCGAACACCCCACGCTTTAGCAGACTGAAAAATGACTCGCAAGTGTTCACATGGCTAACCGAGCCGTCTTGATTTTTCCGCGCGTATTCGTATTTCGAGTGATTTACGCGCTGGTGACGGTCTTGCCCCTTCAAAGCCAATTTGTAGGACGGATGTTCGTCTGTGTTCACAATCGCGGTCTTGCGGGCAGCAGCGGCCATGAAATCACCGACGTTTTTCGCTGTCACGCTCGGAATAACCCGCGTGCGCGCTTCCCCGTTGCGCTCGACAATCAGAGCAACAATGGTCTTTTTGTCCGGTCTTTCAAAGTTAGGCATGAATGTTTCATCCGCTTCGCAAGTGTTGTCTAACAGCTTTGCCGTTTTCAAATCCGCTCCCATTGCGTGACGTATTCTGTGGGCGAGAAACCACGCCGTGCGATAAGTGGTTTTGAGCATCCGCCGCAACTGCATTGCGCTAATTGATTTTTTGGACGAACACAGAATGAAAATTGCCATCAAGATTTTTGAAAGCGGGACGTGAGAATCTTCAAACACCGTGCCGACCGTTGCGCTAAATGGCTTGCGGCACGCGCCGCAGAAATAAACACCCTTGCGGACAGAGCTATGACTGCCCGCTTTGGCTGTCAGCTTGGAAATGGTTTTGGCCGTGCCGTCATTCTGGCAATGCGGACAAACCGGCTTGCCGCCCGGCCAACGCAACTGCTCAAAAAGTTTCCGCGCCCGGTTTTCATTGGAGTATTTCTTCGCCAGTGAAACCAGATTCAATTCCTCGTCGTTAAGTTTTGCTTTCATCTTGACTAAAGGTTAAACGAATAGTATGCTAGTGTCAAACTAAAAGTTAAACGAAATGTATGAAACCTAAAATGGGTCGTCCAAAGCTGCCAAAAGGCGTGGTCAAAGACGTTTTGCTCGGCGCGAAGTTCGCGCCGGATGAAGCAAAGAAAGTCCATGCCGCCGTGAAGCGCGAAAACATGGGCAAATCCGAGTGGATTAGGAAAACCCTGCTTTCCGCCGCTAGATAGCCCTGCCGGTTTTACCCGACAGGGCTGCCCGACTAGCTCCGCATTATAGCTTTGCACGGCTTGCGAACGAATCCATTGCAGAAATGCGATGGGCGTTTCACCGGCACAAAGCTCGTTAGTCGCCCGTATTTGGGCGCGAGTTTCCGTTTAGTCATAATTGGTGTTTTCTTGGATGACTATTTCTTGACTCGCTTTGGGGAAGTTGACTACTGTGAGTTTATAGCGATCACGGTAGCTGGCTAACCCTAGCGAATCGGTTATGAAAGGCGACTTTTGCGAGTCGCCTTTCCTATTTTGTCACCGAGCGGATGAAAACCGGCCAGAGGTGAGCGATTCAAAACCGGCCACTCTGAAGTAAGGGATTCATATCATTTCTGGTTTTTCAATCAAGGGATTTTTGCTGCAAGTTAAAACGAGCAGAACCGGGTAGCGAGCC
>CAIOUK010000040.1 GCA_903861445.1 uncultured Verrucomicrobia subdivision 3 bacterium | reverse complement strand
TTTCATCCGGTTCGTTCATGCGGCTTCAGCTTCGCACAGATTTTGGTGTCGGCCAATGTTTGTAAAAAATTGTTTTTAGCCTAGATTGTCCGCCGAACAAATGAGCCGCGACGCCGACAACGAGAACAGTTTGCCCACGGACAATTATGCCGTGTTCCGCCTCCGCGATTTTCGGCTTTATCTGACCGGACGTTTGTTCGCGGTCATCGGCGCGCAGATGCTTACCGTGGCCGTCGGCTGGGAACTTTACGAACGCACCAACTCCGCGCTCGCGCTCGGCATCGTCGGCCTCGTGGAGATGATCGCGATGATTGCCTGCACGCTGCCCGCCGGTCACATCGCCGACAACGTCAATCGCAAGCGCATCATCCTCACCGCGCTCGTGGTCAGCTCCTGCGCCAGCCTGGGGCTGGCGCTCATTTCGTGGAACCACGCGCCGGTCGCCTGCATTTACGCCTGCCTGTTCACCTCGGCGGCGGCGCGAACTTTTCTCTGGCCGGCCAGCTCCGCGTTTCTCACCAGCTTGGTGCCACGCGAAATGTTTCCGCGCGCGGTGACGTGGAACAGCGGCATGTTTCAATTTTCTTCCGTGGCCGGCCCGGCCATCGGCGGCGCGCTCATCGCGCTGCTGAAAAATCATTCCGCGCATCCGGCGGCGTTCATTTATCTCATCAACTTTGGCACGGCGCTGACGTGTTTTTTCACCGTAAAAATGATCCGGGCGCAGCAGGCGGAAAAAGTCGGCGAACCGATGACGCTCAAGAGTCTGGCGACGGGCTTCAACTTCGTCTTCGCACAACGCCTCATTCTCGGCCTGATTACGCTGGATATGTTCGCCGTGTTTCTCGGCGGCGCGACCTCGCTGCTGCCGGTGTTTGCGAAAGACATTTTGCACGCCGGCGCGGACGGACTCGGCTTGTTGCAGGCCGCGCTGCCATTGGGTTCCGTGCTGTGCGCGCTGTATCTCGCGCACCGGCCGCCGTTGCAGAAGGCCGGCCGCGCGTTGCTGTGGTGCGTGGCGGTGTTCGGGCTGGCGACAATTTTATTCGGTCTGTGCAACCAATATGCGTTCGGCCAATGGTTCGGCTTGTCGCTGCCGAATCATGTTTGGTTCTGGTTCGCGTTCGCGATGCTCTTTGTCTGCGGCGCAGTGGACAACGTCAGCGTCGTGATCCGGCACACTTCGGTGCAACTGCTCACGCCGGACGACAAACGTGGGCGCGTCTCGTCGGTGAACAGCCTGTTCATCGGCACGTCGAACGAACTGGGCGGCTTCGAATCCGGCTTCGTCGCGCATCTGGCCGGCCCGGCGATGGGCAACGCTATCACCACCGGCGCGATTTTTTCCGTGGTCACCGGCGGCATCGGGACGGTGCTGGTGGTCGGCGCGGTGGCGTATTTCTGGCCGGAAATCCGCCGCTACGGCAAGCTGGCGTAATTTTTTGGCCACAGAGGCACAGAGCGCACAGAGAAAATTTCAATTTGAAACTCTGTGTTCTCTGTGACTCTGTGGCTTTTCAACTCCAGTTCAACTTGACGCGGCGGGCAAAGCAGCTTTTCATTCCGGCATGAAACGGATTTTATTTTTCGCCATATTTACCACGCTCATTGCCCGCACCGTGTTCGCGCAGGACGCTGGCACGCAGCAGCAGCTCGACAAGTTGAGCGGGCAGATTCAGGATCTGCTTGCCGCGCAGGAACAACAGGCCAAGCAGCTTGCCGCGCTGCAAAAAGATATTTCCGAATTGCGCGAGAAGGTCAACACGCCGTCGGTGGATGCCGCCAGCAGCGCCGACTTGAAAAGCCTCGCGGAAAAAGTTCAGGAGATTGACAAGAAACGGCAGGCCGACCGCGAGCTGATTCTTGACCAAATCAAACAGCTTGGCAAAGTCGCCGTCACGCCGCCGACGCACGTCAAACCCAAGCCGCCGGTGACGCCGGTGGCGGACGACCCGACCACCCCCGCCACGCCGCAGAAAGGCTATGAATACGTTGTGAAAGCGGGCGACACGATCGGGCTGATTGCCAAGGCGTATCGCGAGCAGGGCGTGAAGGTGACGACGACGCAGATTTTGAAGGCGAATCCCGGCCTGGACGCGAACAAGCTTTACGTCGGCAAGAAAGTTTTTATTCCCGATCCGAATGCGAAGTGAGTTGGCAGGTTTATACAAGGTTAGACCATTAAGCGCATGAGCAAGACACGTTCACAGATATGGTTCGTAATCCGCTTGCTCTTTTGCTGTATCGCCGCATTGCTAAATGGTCTTGATGTTGGATTGCAAGGCAATGGCAATTTGATTCCGAGTGGTCTTTTTTTGGGTTTTGTTCTTGGTATCGTTTGGTCTGTTTTACTTGTTTTCGGACTTCCCTCATTGGTGCGCCGCTTTCGCCCATTAGTGAAGGCAGCATTATTGGCGGTATCATCGTTAGTTGCTTTTACAGTTCTAGCGATTATTTGTTTTCACATATGGAGACAGTAGAAAATATAGAAATTAGAAAGCCGTGGGCTAACACAGAAATAGACTGCAAATTCCTAGCCTTCATTCCATCACATCCGGCTGTTGACGTTGCTTTAATTGATGATTAGCAAAATTTCGCCGGCGAGCACCCGGCGGATTATTTCACCTTGAAATGGATTAGCAGCACGCCGGCGGCGGCAATGAGACAGTAAAAGCCGAAGAATTTCCAGCGGCCGGCTTCGAGCCAGCGCGACAGCCATTTCAACGCGAGCAATCCGGCGGCAAAGCTGAACACCATCCCAATCAGCCCCGGCACGAAGAGGTGCAGCACGGAACCGTGGCCTTCGAGCGCGTGGGATTTCACCAGCCGCAGCGCTTCCTTGGCGATGATGGGCGGCGTGAGCACCACGGCGAGCGCGAAGCTGAATTCTTCCAGCTTGCGCTTGGGCAAACCGAGCAGCAGGCCGGTGGAAATGGTCGAGCCGGAGCGCGAGAAGCCACGGAACGGCAGGCACAATCCCTGCACGAGACCAATCCAGACCGAGTGCATGGGCTGGAGTTCCGAATGGCGCGGGTTTTTTTCTTCGCGCAATCCGGCGACGATGATGATCACGCCGACGGCGGCCAGCGCGGCGGCGATGAGCGGCAGGTTGGAGAAAAGATTTTCAATCTCGGCGTGCGGCGTGCCGCGCATGAAGATTTTCTCAATCAGGATTTTCAGCCCGAAGCCGACGACGAAGGTGCAAACCGTCGCGATGACGACTTGCACGGCAAACCATTGAAATTGCCCCTTCGACGCGAAGTAATCGCGCTGCCAGCCTTTCCAGAAATAAACGATGACGGCGAACATCGTGCCGGTGTGGAGCATGACCAGCAGCATGGTCATCTCCGGGCTGGCCGGGTCGAGCCCCATGAGTTTTTCCGCCGCGATGACGTGCGCGGAGCTGGAGACAGGCAGCAGTTCGCACGCGCCCTGAATGAGCGCGAGAATCAGGATTTGAAAATAGCTTAACATGGCAATGCGGCTCCAGTCTTGCGCAGCGGCGGCGCGAAAGCAATTTCTCCCGTGCGTGGCGGTTTATTTTTTACCCCAGAAAGTTTTCTGCTCGTCGGCGCGCTGCTTGACTTTGAGCTGACCGAGAATCGCGTGCCAGCCGATGTAAACCTTGTGCCATTGGGTTTCGAGACCGCGCAAGGCGCCCTCGCTCATCTCGCTCAAAATGCGCAGCGAGGGCGCGTTGCCGATGAGGCCGTGGATTTCCTCGCGCGTGGGCGACTGGATTTCGATGGCGGCAAAAATCAGTTCCAGTTCCTGCACGATGATGCTTTTGATTTCGAGAAAATTATTTTCCTCCGCCGCGCCGAATTTTTTCGCGCGGGCCAGCGAGATGAAATGGTTGAATTGTTTCCAGCACTCGATGTGGGTCTCGATCTGGGTGACGAGCTGGTTGATGTCTTTGGGCGTCATGCGGGTGAACGGGTTGGCGTCGGGAGCAACGCGGTTTGCGGAAACAGGAAAATGATCGCGCCGCCGCGCAGTTCGCGGGCGGTGAGGCGCAGGCTGCCGAAATGCAAGCTCACTTCCGCCAGCGGCATCTCGGCGGTGCGCGCCTCGGCGAGCAATTCCAGCACGTCGCGCCCGATGGTTT
>CAIOUK010000039.1 GCA_903861445.1 uncultured Verrucomicrobia subdivision 3 bacterium | reverse complement strand
GGTTGTAGCGGCGGTCTGTGACCGCCGGGGCGTGGCGTCGTCTGGCGAACGGCGGTCATAGACCGCCGCTACAGTTGCTGCCGAAGTTTTCGCGCCGGAAATCTTTTTCGCCATGCGCGGAGTTTGCCGCAAGCGGGCGCGGGCGACAAGTGCGGGATTGCTTTTGAACTTTCACCGGCGGGGAAATTTTCTACACTGACAGCATGAACGTCTTTGTCACCGGCGGGGCCGGTTATATCGGTTCCGTCTGCACGGAAGAACTCCTCAACGCCGGGCACACGGTCACGGTGTTTGATAATCTCACGGAAGGCCACCGTTCGGCGGTGGATTCGCGCGCGAAATTCATCGAGGGCTGCCTGCGCGATTCCAAGCTGGTCAAACAGTCGCTGCTGGAGGCCAAAGCGGACGCCATTTTGCACTTTGCCGCCAGCGCGCTGGTGGGCGAGTCCATGACCGACCCGAAAAAGTATTTTCACAACAACCTGGTCAACGCCCTCAAGCTGGCCGATGCCGCCGTGGAATGCGGCGTGAAGAAATTCGTCTTTAGCTCGACCTGCGCGACCTACGGTCCGCCCGACCGCGTGCCGATGACGGAGGATTTGCCGCAGCGCCCGATCAATCCCTACGGCGAGGCAAAGCTGATGTTCGAGAAAGTGCTGACGTGGTATCGCGAAATCTACAAGCTGGATTTCATCGCGTTCCGCTATTTCAACGCCGCCGGCGCGAGCGAGAAGTTCGGTGAGCATCATCGCATCGAGACGCATTTGATTCCGAACGTGCTGCAAGTCGCGCTCGGCCAAAAATCGCACGTGGAGATTTACGGCACGGATTATCCGACGCCCGACGGGACGTGCATCCGTGATTACATTCACATCAAGGATTTGGCGCAGGCGCACATTCTCGGTTTGCAACCGGGTAAGAGTGGTTTCTTCAATCTCGGCAACGGCGACGGCTATTCCGTGAAGGAGGTCATCGCGATGTGCGAGAAAATTTCTGGCAAAAAAATTCCGGCGATTGAAAAACCGCGTCGCCCCGGCGATCCGCCGCGTCTCGTGGCCGCCGCGAACAAGGCCTTCAACGAACTCGGCTGGAAGCCGCAGTATCCCAAACTGGAAGACATCGTGAAAACGGCCTGGGCGTGGCATATCAAGCACCCGACCGGCTACGCGGATTAATTAATTTCAAGTCTTGATTTTGTTCCGGTGAGCACTATTCTGCAAACGATTTGCAACTGGTAAATCAAATCAACCGGCGGTGGCGGCGGCGTTTGTATATGGCGACAACGCTGTTCTCGCTCGCCCTCTGGCTGTTCATGGCGGCGGCCGAGATTTCCACGCCGCTCCACTCGTGGCTGCATGGCGGAGCCATTCCCGAGAATGACAACGACTGCGCGATTGTCGCCATCGCGCACGGCAAAGTGGAAGCCGTTACCAGTGGTGCCCCGGCCGTCGTTGCGGTGACTTGGATTGAGATTTATCCGTGTCTGAAATTTTCCGATTTTCTTCCGTCCAGAGTGTGCCTTCCGGATGGCCGCGGCCCGCCGGTTCTTCCTGCCGTTTCCTGACTCGTGGTTTTCGGGCGATTGCTTTGCCCGGAATTTTTCCCAAAACCAAGTTCTGCATGATGCCGGTGGCAGCGTGCAATCCCGCGAACACTAAAAAATTCGCAGAGCAGTGATGAAAGTTTCACCTTTTGCATTTATGAAAATTTTAAAAGAGCAGAGTAAATTCAAGCGCAGTTTTTATTGGTCAGTTATTTCGCTGGTGGCATTGTCGGCAGGCGAAACCGTGCGGGCGCAGTCAACCAATGCGGTGTCCTCGGTGAATGCCACGAATGTCATGCAGTTGGGGGATGTCACGGTGGTCGGCCATTTGGATCAGTCCCGCAACCAGATTATTCCCGACCTCGGCGCTTCGGCTTACACCATCAGCAAAGATCAGATTGCGGCGGTGTCGCAGGGCGGCAACGCGCCGTTCAGCGAAATTATCTTGCGCGCGCCGGGCGTGGCGCAAGATTCGGCGGCGAATGGCGATTTGCACGTGCGCGGCGAACACGCGAACTTGCAATACCGCATCAACGACGTGGTGCTGCCGGAAGGTATCACAGGCTTTGGCCTCGAACTGGATCCGCGCTTCGTGGAATCCTTGCAGCTCATCACCGGCTCGCTGCCGGCGGCGTATGGTTTCCGCACGGCGGGCGTGGTGGACATCAAGACCAAGAGCGGCGCGTTTGACAACGGCGGCTCGGCGGAAGTCTATGGCGGCAGCTACGACACGATCCGGCCAAGTTTTGAATACGGCGGCTCGACCACCAATTTCAATTACTTCGTGTCCGGCAGCTACGATCACAACGCGCTGGGCATTGAAAATCCCACGGCCAGCCACAGCGCGATTCACGATGTCACAGATCAGGAGAAATTGTTTGGCTATCTGTCCTACCTCATTGACGACACGAGCCGCGTGAGTTTCATGGGCAGCTCGTCTTACAGTAATTTTGAAGTGCCGAACACGCCGGGATTGTCGGCCGGAACCGCGCCTGGTGGCTCCCCGTGGTATTCTGCCGGCGGCATCCCAACGACGTTTGATTCGTCCGTGTTGAACGAGCAGCAGCGAGAGCAGAATTATTTTGGCGTGGTGACGTATCAAAAATCCGTCGGCGATTTCAACGGCCAGTTGTCGCTGTTGGGCCGCGCCAGCGGCGTGCATTTCCGGCCTGACCAGACCGGCGACCTGTATTTCAACGGCGTGGCGAGCGACGTGGAACGCAAACTTTATTCCGAAGGCTTGCAGGCCGATGGCAGTTACGCTCTCGGCGACAAGCACACGATCCGCGCTGGCGGCATGCTATTGAACGAAACGGTTTTTGCGGATTCAACGACGACAGCCTTGCTGATGAACAGCACGGATCCTGGTAGCTTCAATCCCATCGGTGGCCAGCAGACGTTCGCGGAAAATGACCGGATGCGTGCTTTGTTTGCCGGCGTGTATTTGCAGGATGAATGGAAAATGTTTTCCAAACTCACCGTCAACTACGGCGCGCGGTTTGACGTTTTTAATTCGTCGTTCGACAACGAATGTCAATTGAGTCCGCGCATCAACCTCATTTATACGCCGACGGATTCGACGACCTTGCACGCGGGCTATTCGCGCTACTTCACGCCGCCACCGCTGGAGGCAGTCGCTGCGGGCGACATCAGCCAGTTCAACGGCACGGCGAACGAATCGCCCGCCGGCCCGAATGCCGCCGGCATTTCGACTTCGGTCAAGGCCGAGCGCGCGAACTATTACGATGTGGGCATCAGCCAGAAAATTTTGCCGGGCCTGACAATCGGCGTGGATGGCTATTATAAATCCGCGCGGGAGCAGTTAGACGACGGGCTGTTTGGCCAGTCGCTGATTCCCTCGGCGTTTAATTATGCCAAGGGCGAAATCTACGGCTTGGAATTTCCAATCAATTACACCAAAGGTGGTTTTTCCACCTATGCGAACATCGCCTGGTCCGTGGCGAAAGGGGAAGGCTTCAACTCGTCCCAGTTTCTGTTCAGCCAGAGCGATCTGGCTTATTCGCAAAATCATTGGATCTCGCTCGACCACGACCAGCGCGTCACCGGCTCGTTCGGCGCGTCCTATCAATGGAAGGAAAGCAGCCGGGCCAGCACGCGCGTTTATGTGGATGCGCTTTACGGCAGCGGCCTGCGCACGGACACCACCGACAGCTTGGGCAATAACATTCCCAACGGGGGAACGGTGCCGGCTTATTACTCGGTCAACCTCGGCGCAGAACAAAGCTTCAAGTTGCAAAAACGACAGATGCTGAAAGCCCGCCTCGACATCGTGAACCTCACCGATAACAGCTACGAACTTCGTGATGGCTCCGGCGTCGGCGTCAATGCCGCGCAATACGGCGCGCGGCTTGGCTTCTTCGGCTCAATCAGCTATGTATTCTAGCCCGTTCGCTTGACGCTAATATTAATGGATGCAAACCGGACAACGCCCGCCTACGAGTTGAAAAACGATCTCGCGCGGCTGTGCCTGCCGTCGGCCGGCCGTGACGCGAACCTCAAGCTCGCGTGGGTGAATTCGGTTTGCCTCCTTTTTCTCATCATTGGTTTTGCCGGCGCGCGGCGCGGCGCGATTGCCATCAAGCCGGTTCCGCCCATCCATGTGGAAATTCCAGTGGTCGTGGTGCCGACGGTGTTGCCGCCGCAGGCCGCTGCACCCAAACCGGAAACGGTGGAACCCAAAAGTGTGCCGCAGGTGCTCGTCGTCCTGCCGACCGCGCCGAACATCAACTTCGGCGTGCCGACCGTCGGCACGCTGGTCGCGTCCGCCGCGCTCGCCACCGCGCCGGAGGTGCAGGCGATTCCGTTGCGCATCGGCTCGCTCAAAGACACCGGCGCGGGCGGCGACCGGCCCGAACCGCCTTATCCAAAAATTGCGTTGGAATCAGGACAGCAAGGCACGGTGATTTTGTTGCTCACCGGCGACGACGCAGGCAACGTCGTTTCCACCGAGTTAAAAACCTCCTCCGGCTTTCCCATTCTCGACCGCGCGACAGTGGAGTTTGTTAAACGCCATTGGCGCCTCCCGACCGACGGCAGCACCCGGAAATTTGAAACCAGTATCACTTACAAATTGTTATTGAATTGATTCCGCACGACACACAACCAAAATAAATCTATGCAACCAATGCTCGCAAACATCGTTCTCGAATTTTTTCTCAAAGGCGGCCCGGTCATGTGGCCGATTCTCATCAGCGCGCTCGTCGCCGTCGCCGTCGTCGGCGAACGCGCATTCTGGTGGTGGCGAGAAAGCGGCAAGCGCGACCCGCAAAAATTGGAGCAGTTGCTCGCCGCGCTGGAAAATGCCGACGTGCCCGCCGCCAAAAACATCGCCGCCGGCTCGGACGATCCGGTCATCCGCGTCATTCGCCACGGCTTGAACCATCTCGGCCACGCGCATGGCTCGCTGGTTGGCGCGCTGCAACTCGCGGCGGGCGTCGAGCTGAAGCGTGCCGGTCGTTTTCTCACCGTGATGGACACGCTCGTCACGCTCGCGCCGCTGCTTGGCTTGCTCGGCACGGTGACGGGCTTGATGCGCGCGTTTTTGAACATCGGCAGCGCGGAGCTTTCCGTCACCGCCGTCACCGGCGGCATCGGTGAGGCGCTGATTGCGACGGCGTGCGGACTCGGCATCGCTATTTTTGCGCTCATTCCGTTCAACTATTTTTCCGCGCGGGTGACGCAGTTGCAGTTCGATTTGGAAACGGCGGCGACGAATGTCGAAGTGATGGTCGGCGGCGGCAAGGCGGGCGACAGCGTCCAGTTGTCCAAGCCCGCCGCGCCCAGCCAGACGACAAGTCATTGAATGGTTTCGCGATGAAAATCCTTTCGCCCATTCCGAGACGCCGCACGCGGATTGTCATCATTCCGCTGATTGACATCATGTTTTTTCTGCTCGCGTCGTTCATGATGATCAGCTTGCAGTTGAGCAAGACGGAAAACATCAAGGTGCATCTGCCGGCGGCCACGCAGGCGCGGCAGGATTTTCGGCCGGACATGATCAACCTTGCCGTGGACAAATCTGGCGCGGTTTGGTTGGAGAAAAAGGAAGTGTCGCTGGCCGACCTCGGCCTGGTCTTGAGTAACCGTTTCGCCGCCAATCCCGAATTGCCGGTATATGTCAGCGGCGACCGCGATACGCTGCATGGCGACATGGTGAAGGTTTATCAAGTCGCCCGCGCGGTGGGCATTCAAAAAGTCTCCTTCATGACCGAGAGCAAAAGTGGCAAATGAAAATCCGCACGCCCATTCCGGAGAAAAAGTCGCGGCTGGAAATCATTCCGCTGATTGACATCATGTTTTTTCTGCTGGCGTCCTTCATGATGATCAGCCTGCAAATGCAAATCGTCCGCACCGTCAAGGCCAACTTGCCCACGGCCACGCTCGCCACGCCCAGCACGAAGCCCGACATCGTGAATCTCACCGTGAACCCGGACGGCCAGGTTTCCGTGGATGATAAAGCGATTGGCTTTCCCGAATTGTTCACGCTGCTGACGAACCGTTACAGCTTGAACACAAACCTGCCGGTTTATATTACCGGCGCAAAAAATGCCACGCACGGCTCGGTGGTTTTTGCCTTGGATTTTGTGAGACGCGCCGGCATCCAGCGCGTTGCCATTGCCGTCAAAGCTGCTTCCGATCAATCCCAACCATGAAAAACCTTCAAGTCAACCTGCTCATCGTTTTTGCGCTCGCACTTTGCGGCCTGTGCGTCTGGCAATGGAAAATCCAAACCATCCAGCGCGACGAAATCACCACCATGAACGGCATGATCTACGAAAAGAACGCCGCCATTCAGGGTTATACCAATGCCATCGCCACGCTGAATCATCAGGTCAATCAAATGGACGCGCACCTCACCGACCTCAAGGCCGTCGTCGCGACCAACGAGCAGTTTATCCTTTCGCAAAAGGCCGACCTCGCGCAACTGCAATTCGCCAACCACAATCTCACCAACACCGTCGCGCAATACCAAGCCGCCGTGGACACGCTGGAGGCGCGGTTGAAGGACGCCTACGCTGGCATTGATAAGCAGAATGCCACCATCACCAACCTCATCGCCCAGCGCAACGATCTCGTGCAAAAATACAACGACGAGGTGAAAGACCGGAACGGCGTCGTGGCTAAATACAACGAGCTGGCCGCGCAGGTGAAAAAGCTGCAAGCCGAAGCGGCGAAATAGCGATTTCCAAAACGCATTTTACGAAGGCAAATCTTTACCGGTCGTGGTCACGGTGAGCTTGCCGTGCTTCACGCCTTTGGCGGCGATGAGTTCGTCGGCAATTTTGCGGATGACACTGGCCTTGCCGCGCACGATGAGGACTTCCAGGCAGTTGTGATGATCCAGATGGACGTGGACGGTGGAGAGAATCGCGTCGTGGTGGTCGTGCTGGATGTCGGTGAGGCTCGCCTGCAAATGCGGCTTGTGATGGTCATAAACCAGCGTGATGGTGCCGGCGATTTCGCCGGTGTCATTTCGTTGCCGGTGTTCGACGAGTTGCGCGCGGATCATGTCGGCAATGGCGAGCGAGCGGTTGTCGTAACCTTTCTCATGCGTCATCTGGTCGAGTTGGTTTAGCAAGGCGGGCGGCAGCGAAACGGTAAAGCGCGTGGCGGTTTGTTTTTTCATGCGGTTTTAGCAGACGGTAACAAAGTAATTGAGCGCGTCAATCCGGTTGCGGCTGGCAAAATGGGTGTTACGAAAAACAATAGACGTATGAAGATTTAGGTTGCGCGGACGCTCCAATGACGGAAAATTAAAGCCGTGCGTTTCCTGGTGAAATCTTTGACGACGCTGCCGGCCAGCTTGAAGGGGCGGATTGTTTTCATGTATGCACTGCTCGTGGGTGTGAACGTCGGGGCGTGGCTTTGGGCGTTCGTGGCGTTTCATCATTATCCGGTGCTGCTCGGCACGGCGCTGCTGGCCTATACTTTCGGCCTACGTCATGCGGTGGACGCCGACCACATCGCGGCGATTGACAACGTGACGCGCAAGCTGATGCAGGAAGGCAAACGGCCGGTGGCCGTCGGTTTCTTTTTTTCGCTCGGCCATTCCACCATCGTTTTTGGTTTGTCGGTCGCCATTGCCGTTACGTCCGTCTTGCTCAAAAACCGTTTTGATTCCTTTCAGGCCATCGGCGGCATCATTGGCACCAGCGTCTCGGCTTTTTTCCTACTGGCCATCGCGGCGGCTAACATCGTCATTCTCATTTCGGTGTATCGCACGTTTCAGCACGTCAAGCGCGGCGGCCAGTTCGTGGAGGAAGATTTGAACCTGACGCTCGCCAAGCGCGGATTTTTCGGACGTATTTTTCGCAGCCTGTTTCGTCTGATTGAACATAGCTGGCAAATGTATCCCGTCGGTTTTTTGTTCGGCCTCGGTTTTGACACGGCCACGGAAGTCGGCTTGCTCGGCATCTCGGCGACGGAAGCCACGCATGGCCTGTCCGTCTGGTCCATTTTGGTTTTCCCGACCTTGTTCACCGCCGGCATGGCGTTGGTGGACACGACCGACAGCATCCTGATGCTTGGCGCGTATGGCTGGGCGTTCGTCAAACCTATCCGCAAACTGTATTACAACCTGACGATCACCTTCGTTTCCGTGCTGGTGGCGTTGCTGGTTGGCGGCATTGAGGCGCTGGGACTGATTGGCGACCAGCTTAAATTTCACGGCCCGGTTTGGAACCTGATTGGGTCGCTCAACGAAAATTTAGGCCGGGCCGGGTTCGTCATCATCGGGGCTTTTTCGGCGAGCTGGGTAGTTTCGATTTTTATCTATCGGCTGAACGGCTATGACGAAATCGAAGTGAACACCAGCCCGGCGGATTGACGCGGCGAATTTTTCTTGCCAAAGCCGGCGCGGAACCGGCATTTTCTGACATGGCAGCAACGCGCAATTCCCATCTCGACGACACGTTCTATCAAAAGGCGGATGCCTTCTTCGCCGCGAACAGCAAGGTTGGCCTCACCTACGACGACATCACGCTGGCGACGCTTTACTCGGACATCCTCCCGCGCAACACCCAGCTCGACACACGGCTCGCGGACGGATTGCAGTTGAACATCCCGGCGATTTCCGCCGACATGGACACCGTCACCGAATCGCGCATGGCCATCGCGATGGCGCTCAATGGCGGTCTTGGCCTGATTCATTACAACATGCCGGAGAAGCAGCAGCTCTCCGAAGTCAGCCGCGTGAAGTATCACGTCCAGGGCTTGATTCAAGACCCGATCAAGATTTCGCCGAACCAGTTGATTGGCGACGTGCTCGCGCTCATCGAAGAAAAAAAATTCGGCTTCAGCACGTTTCCGGTGGTGGATGACCAAGGCAAATTCATCGGCCTGCTTTCTGGCCATGTCGTCAAGCCGCGTTACGCCACGAAAAAAGTGGCCGAGGCGCTCACGCCGCGAAAACAAATCCACACCATCACCAAAAAAGAACTGGGCAAGGATCCAATTGCCCGCGCCGACAAATTTTTCACCGAGCATCTGGGCATCCACAAATTGATTGTGGTAGATGACGCAGATCATTTGCACGGCCTCATCACTATGAGCGATGTGGAGCGCATCACGCTGGAACGCAAAGCGCAGTTCAAGCCCGCGCGCGACGCGCAGTTCCGCCTCGTCTGCGGCGCGGCGGTCAGTGCCACGCGCAACGCCTTTGGCGGACTCGACCGCGAACGGATTCTGGCGCACGTCGGCGCGCTCGTGGAACGCGGCGTGGATGTAGTGGCTGTCTCCACCGCGCACGGCCACAGCCAAGGCGTCGGTGACACCGTGAAAGTTTTGCGCGACGCGTTTCCAAAATTGCCCATCATTGCTGGCAACGTCACCAGCGCGGCGGGCGTCGAGTATCTCGCCGACTGCGGCGCGAACGCCATCAAAGTCGGGCAGGGGCCGGGTTCGATTTGCACGACGCGCATCGTGGCGGGCGTGGGGATTCCGCAGATGACGGCGCTTTACGTCTGTTCGCGCGCGGCGGCGAAGAAAAAAGTTTCCATTCTGGCCGACGGCGGCATCACCAAGTCCGGCGACATTGTGAAAGCGCTGACGTTGAGCAGCGCGGTGATTTGCGGCGGTATTTTTGCCGGTTGCACCGAAGCGCCGGGCGAGGTCGTGGAGATCAGTGGCAAAATGTATAAGCATTATCGCGGCATGGGCAGTCTCGCGGCGATGAAGTCCGGCAGCGCGGCGCGCTACGGCCACGAAAAAGCCGATGCCACGCGCAAGGTCGCGGCAGAAGGCATCGAGGCG
>CAIOUK010000038.1 GCA_903861445.1 uncultured Verrucomicrobia subdivision 3 bacterium | reverse complement strand
TCACCGGCATCATCACGCCGGCGGGAATTTTCAAGCCGAAGGAACTTTGGAAGCAACGGCGGAAATTGGGATTCGGCAATTGAACCGCGATTGAACTTGCGCGGACGGCAAAAGAAAATTATTGTATGCGCCCTTTCACGGCGGGGTAGCCAAGTGGTAAGGCAGGGCTCTGCAAAAGCCTCATCCGTCGGTTCGATTCCGACCCTCGCCTCCAGTCTTAACTGCTTAAACAGTAATGATTTAGGAGTCTCAAAAGGGCGATGGCTAACAAAATGGCTAACAACTTTTGGATTGTTCCAAGATTGTTTCACTATTTGGGAGGATTCTCCCGCTATTGCTTAACTGTCGGAATCGGCACCAAGGTAGGATGGACGACGCATGAACATGAAATTGCGTTACCGCCTATTCCTCCGTCGCAAGAGCGTCTATTACGCTTTTGACGATACCACCAAAACTTTTACCAGCCTCAAGACCAAAGACAAGGCCGAGGCCAATCGCCTGCTCATGGCGATGAACGAGGCTGGCAAACAGCCTGCCATGAATCTGAGTCTGGCCCGCGTCTATCTTCGGCACAGTGACCCAGCGGTGACGACGCGCACCTGGCAGAACGTGTTCGATGAAATCATCGCCATCAAAACCGGCCCGACCCAAGCGCGCTGGAAATCTGCCGCCAAGGACAAGGCGTTCACTCCCCTGCTCTCTCGCGTCCTGATCGAGACGCAGGCGGAACACCTGCTGGCCGTGCTGCGCTCCGGCACGGTTTCGACGAATGCGTTTCTGCGGAAGGTTCACAACTTTGCCGTGGACATGAACTGGCTATCTGTGAAGCGAGCAGCAGACGGCAGGGTGACGGACAGCGGTTTCAAAAAAAAGCTATGAAAACAACAAATCAAAAAATTGAAGCGTCAGCTCCGGCGAATGTCCGGCCATCGTCGGTTTCAAAACATCAATTAAATCGTGAGCTGTCCACGGAGGCAGTCTTGAATTGTCTGCGTTCAGAGTTGCCGAGGCAATATGAAGTTGCCGAGGTCGTCGGCAAATGGGTTTGGCTCGACGTGTCACCGGCTCGGAAGCCGATGCTGGCAAAAGTGCTTTGGTCTTTGGGCTTTCACTGGAATCAGCGGCGCGGTGTCTGGCAACATCCCTGCGGCAGATTTGACCCACTCGGCTCCCATCCCACCGACCCGCGCACCAAGTATCGCTCGTTTTATCCGGCAGATGTTTTGCCGGTCTAATCAAAATTCAATGGCTAACAAAATCCAAAAAAAATGCGAGGCGAGGGTTGGCAACCGACTATTTTGAGCAAAATTCGGGTGATCTCACTCCCGAAAAAAAATTTTCGACTCCGATCCGATTTAGACCCAGATTTTCCCCGAAAATGATGGCTAACAAAATGGCTAACAAACCAAGTGGAAACCGAGCGTTTTAATAGTGAAAGAATCTGCTTGAATCATCTGTAAAATATGTCATAATCAATTGTCGTTCAGCACTATAGGCGCACGATTCCGACCCTCGCCTCCAGTCCTAACTGCGTGTGCAGCAATGGATTAAGAGCTAGGGTGTCCACAACGGACACCAAAACGGACACCTGATTTACTACTCCGTCAGAACTAGCGATAACTTGGCTTAACTCTGCCACTACTCGCTAACTTCGCGGATTCGGCCTCAATTATTCTTGTGGTTGCTATGAATACTATGAGCAACCGTTACCGTTTAACCTGCCGCGGACACCGTGGCGGAATTTTCTACTGCGTGGACAAGACCACCGCCAAACGCACCAGCCTCCAAACCACCGACCCCGACGAAGCGCAGCAAATCATCGAAGCGCGAAACCAAGCCGAGCGCCAGCCCATCCTGAATCTCCAAATCGCCAAGGCGTATCTGGCCGGCACCGACAATGGCATTGCCACTCGCACATGGCAACAAGCGCTGGAAAGCCTCACTAGCACCAAGCAAGGGGCCAATCAGCATCGCTGGCGGACTGCTGGCCAGAGATAAAACATTCACTCCCCTGCTCCACCGTATCATCATTGAGATGGCCACCGCCATCACCGAAAGCAAACTGCACGTTTAGAGTGAAAACCTCCAAAGACTTGCTTGACGGATCGAGACAGCACTCCAAGGTTGGCAAGTCTGCTTTCAGTCCACCATCAGTTTACTCTGGATCGCCTTATTTTAGGATGAAGAAACCGATTTGGTTGGTGGTCGTATTCAGAATGTCAGTGGACAGATTGCCGTTGTTATCATAGATGCCCGTGCAGTTGGTCTCCCATTGGCTCAACGGTATTGCTAAATTTGTGCTATGAAGCAAAGTCCATTTACCGCCCGGCGTCCCGTGCGTCGCCGTCAGCGTCAGCGCCGTCCCACTCATATTTTGGCCAGCGCTTTTGCTGGAATATTTTCCAGACGAGGTTGATCCGGCAGCCATCTTCAAGGATAGACCGCCCGTGCTAATTAACTGCACCGCATGCCCGGTAGCGCCCGTCAAATTTAAGACCAGCTTTTGACCGGTTGCATCCAAGGCAATATTGGTCGCCGTCAACCCGGTCGCAAATGAACCGCTGTCCACCACGATGCTGAAGAGACCATTGGTCACCGCCGTGGCGCTTGAGGCAGCCAGCGTGTAAGTGCCAGCGCCCAAATTGGCCGGCAAGGTGAGATGCACCGATGTATTAGTGAAGGTCATTACGCCGGTGATGGTCAGCAAGGTGCTATTATTATCTCCCGTGCCAGTCGGAGTAACGGTGAACAAAGCCTTGGCTCCGGCTTTAAAGGTGGCTGCTCCGCCGAGGGTGCCAGTGCCTCCCAAAGTTGCACCGCTACTGACAGTGACTGCATTCGTGCCCGTGCCTGTGCCAGCGGTGTTGTTAACCAGCAAAGTCCCTGCACTAACCGTCGTCGCGCCGGAATAGGTATTGGTGCCGGAAAGCACCCAGATGCCGGTGCCGGATTTGGTAACGCTGATTGTCCCCGAGTTGGTGCCACCAAGATTGCCGTTGGCGATATTACCACCCCACACGTTCGTGGGACCCGCCACCGCCGAGAGCGTCAGCGTCTTGGCACCCACTCCCGTAACCAAAAGTGGTGTATTGATCGTGATGGAAGCAGTGGTGTTATTGTTAACAATCTGCGCCCCGACCACCGTGCCCAGCATCTCAATCTGGCGTTGGTTGAAAACCAGCGGCGTGGCCGTGCCGCTGCCCAATTGAAAGGCTCCCGCATATCCAGAAATATCACCCAGGCTGATTTTATTCGTGCTGTCCGGCAAACTGTTCACGATAAATCCGCCACAAATATTTATTCCCGCCGGATCGTAAAGCGCGCCGGTGAAGGTGTTGCTCGGACTCGACCAAGTATCGAATGAAGTTTGCGCCGACGCCCCCGATAACGCGTAGGTGCCATCACCACTGAGCGGGCCGGAAGATTTTACATAATAATAAGACGAAGGATGGGAAATCGTCATGGTGACCCCGGAATTTACTTGAACTGCATTGGTGAGCACGGTGCCGCCTGAATTATAGGTTGGCTGCAATGAGCTGGATCCACCAAAAGTAATGGTGCCCTTGCCGAACACGTTGGTAGCCGCCCCATTGTTAGCTCCCATCGCTACCATGCCCGCATTAATTACTATGCCGCCGCTATAGGTGTTATTACCGGTGTTAAAGGTCAGCGTGCCGGTGCCATTCTTGATAAGTCCCGTGGTGCCGGCAATGGTCGAGGCAATCGTGGCGTTGGAGTTCGCCGTGATGGTGCCGCCAAGGGTCAGGGTTTTATTCCAGCGTCCTTGCCTGATGTGACTGCGTAAATGATTGGCGACTTGTCCGCCGGGGCAAATGATAGTGAACGGCGTCATGCGTTAAACCTATCTCCTAAAAGGTCTAGGCAACAAGATAGTTTTGCGCATATTTATAATAATATTTTTTATTTACAGTCTAATTATGTATTATGTTGTTTTATATTATTATATATCGCCCAGAGACTCGCGACGTGAACCGCGATAGCGGAACTAAAGGCGCCAACGGCGGTTAGCTCCGGCGACTTCCATGAGAAGGCAGTCAAGGTTGAATTTCTGTTCACATGGTTTTTTTTAAGCTGAATGAGCGCCGATAGCAAGGCAGGAAAGGATCGCACTTCCATCCGAAATCACGGTTGCCCGCGGTTCATGGTTTGATCCGATGTCCTTGGAAAGGGAGGAGCGCGACCATCTTGTTATCGGGCTCGCCTCACGGCGGCTCTGTCGCCAGACCGTCATCGCTCCAAGATCAGCTTCCATTCAAATTATTTTTCTAAAAGTGGTTTTGGTTCAGGCCGGTGTCAGCACCAAGGTCGGGCTGGCGGTGACGCGCGGTTCGTAGTTCGTGCCGTGTTTCCAGAGGGAAAGCAGCAGCACGGCAATTTTACGGGCAACGGCCACAACCGCCCGTTTCTTTTCGCGTGAACTGCCTGTGCCGGTTAAGCGTTGGCCGTGTTCGCGCAACGCACAAGCCGGGCCGAAGGGACCGAGCACATAATGCGCGGCACTGACGAGTAATCGTCTTAATAGGCCATCGCCACATTTACTGATGCGCAGTTGCTTGTCCGTGCCACCGCTTTGATCCCGGCGGGGACACAGACCGAGATACGCCCCCACATCACGGCCACGGCTGAAGCGTCCCGGGTCGCCAATCTTCAACACGAAACAGAGAGCGGTGAGCGGGCCAACCCCGGCAATCTGTTGGAGGCGTTGGGTGACGGGATAATCCTTTTTGCTGCGTTGCACGAGGTCACGTTCCATCGCCTTGATCTGCTCGGTGACGTGCGTTAACACCGTGAGCAGCGGTTGCACCACCGGCAGGCAGTCGGCGGGAATGTCGGCCAGCACGTTTTTGTGAAACGATTCACTGGAGGGATTGCGGACGGAATGGCCGAGACTCTTGAGCGTAAACCGGACGGCGTTGATGAGGCTCACGCGGGTGCGGACGAGGGCGTCGCGCAATTTCAATCCCAACAGATCGTGCTGCGCTTGAGCAGAACCATGTTGGATGGGATGGAGCAACGCGGCATCCACGCGAGCCAGCCGGGCGAGCATCTGAGCATCGCGCCGGTCGCACTTGCGTTCGTTGCGGGAGATGGCGTGGAGCTTGCGCGGGTTTGATAGGCAGACTTTAGCGCCAACGCACCATGGCGTCAGTGGTCTGCCTTCTCATCTAATCTTTTTAGGCGGCGTCATGCGATTACCGTTTTCTTACGGACTGCATAACGGTAAATGCAACAAAGATAATAACCCCACCAGTAATCATATCCAAGGCTGTTTGCCATATGCCGTAAAATCACACGTCACTTGATCTGTTGATGCTTCATTCATGCTAGCGGGATGTCCCGTCTTCCCCGATTCAAACGCGTTACCACGGTTGCGCCCATCCGGTTGACGGAGCGCGACCACAAAATTATCACTGTAAAAAAATAAAATATGTGCACCAATATGTGCACCAAAATGGTTAAAGCGGATTAAGTCAGATTAGACAGGATTCCGCTTGATTCCTTGTTTAACCATGCGATTCTCATCTGGTAAACAGGTGTTTTGAGAGCAATTCCGACCCTCGCCTCCAATTAAAATGCCTGTAAATACAGAGTTTTATTGGAGTCATGGATTGAAACCCTCAACGAAATTTTCAACGGTTTTAGCTCTCGTTCACTATCCGGCACGAACACAGCGCACACGCGCCCACTGCCCGGATGCCAGCGCAGTTCAGTCCTCATATCCTTACAAAATGAAAGCACAGGATATAACACAACGATATCGCAAGTTCAAACGTGCGTGGGGCATTTAGTATGCCTTTGACAACGCCACGGGCAATTCCGTCTGCCTCAAGACCAAGATAAAATCTGAGGCCGAACAAACGCTAAATGCCATGAACGAAGCGGAACGCCAGCCAACCAGCTGGCTGTAAATCTACCACTAAAAAGGGGCAGTTGTTAATATAGAAATAATTCGCCCGTCAGGTGGTGTCGTGGTAATGGTTTTTTCACAAGTCCTGAAGCAGAAACCACATGGAGAATGTCAGATAAACATAAAACGAACCGCTATGAAGAAAATATTTGCCGCAGCTGTCATCGGCTTAATCAGTAGTTGGACGGTGGCGTGGGCGGATGCCCCGCTGAAAACTCATCCCGATTCCAAGGCGTGGGCGAATCTGTTTGCGGCGGATTTATCCGATGCCATTTACCCGGTCGGCTTCTGGGTCTGGCAAGGCGGAGTGCTCTCATCTATCAAGAAAGATCAGGCCATTTGGACCAAGTTGGAATATGAAAACTTCGTTCTAGATTTAGAATTCAACCTCGAACCCGGTGCCAACAGCGGCGTGTTCGTTTACAACACCGACATGAAGAATTGGGTGCCGAATACCGTGGAAATCCAGTTGCTGGACGACGCTTCACCGAAATGGGTAAAGGCCGCTGCCAACTGGAAATGTGGCGGCGTCTTCGGTCATTCGGTGCCGCTAAAATCCGTCGTGAAACCCGCCGGCGAGTGGAATCGCATGACCATTCGCTGTCACGGGCAAGCCATCACCGTGCTGCTCAACGGCGAGACGGTGACCGACCTTAATATGCAGGACTGGAAATCCGGAAAAAAGAATCCCGATGGCAGCGACATTCCGAGCTGGCTGCCGCGCCCCTTGTCTGAGATGGCGACCAAGGGACGGATTGGATTGCAGGGAGCGCATGGCGGCATACCCGCGCATTTTCGAAACCTCAAGATCAAGCCTATCGAGTGATGCCGGTGAGTCCCACTTGGCAGGATGGCAATTGGCAAATACATCACGAGTATAGGAATCTCCGCGATTTAAGGTTCTAATTATTTAATAATTCTAACTTAAATCACCACTGAATGATGTTGGAAATTATACCGATAAATTCAGGCAGCATGGAAAAATGGCTGGCGAGTTTTACGCCTGAACGCAACTCGCAACATCCTGTAATCCTGCAAAAAGCCTTGTTTTTGGCGCGGCGATTGCAAATACGCGCTACCGAACTCCAGACAGCTCCGGAGAAGCGGCAGCAGGCCGAACTGGATCGCATGCTTCAGACGCCGGCCGACAAAGCCACGCTCGCCCAGATCACCGATCAGGCGTTTCGCACGAATGACCCGCACCGCGCCGTTGAGCATCTCACGCACATTCTCGATGTGCAGGGCGTGCCGCGTTTTTTTGGACCGGTGGATCGCACCTTGATGAAAGGCTTTCAATCGTTCGGTAATTATCTGCCGGGCGTCGCTTTGCCGTTGGTCAAGGAACACATGCAAAAGGAAACCGCCAACGTGATTCTACCCGGCGAAAAAGAGTTACTGGTAAAACATCTAGCCGAACGCACTCAGGAAGGCGTGCGGATGAATGTGAATTTTCTCGGCGAGGCCATCTTGAGCGAGGAAGAAGCGGAGCGGCGGTTACAGCAGTATTTGCAAGGGTTACAATGGCCGGAAACGGAAGTGGTCTCTATCAAGATTTCCACGGTCTATTCGCAGATTTCGCCGCTGGCGCGGGAACACACTGTTGCGGTGCTGTGCGACCGGCTGGAACGCTTGTTCCGCACGGCCGACCGCGCGCAGTTCAAGCGATCCGACAGCAAGGTGGTTCCCAAGTTCGTATATCTGGACATGGAGGAATATCGCGACAAGGAACTCACAGCCGAAGCGTTCATGCGCACGCTGGATCGTCCGGGGCTGACGCACATCAGCGCCGGGATTGCGCTACAGGCTTACATTCCTGACTCCTACGAAACGATGCTGCAAATTCAGGAATGGGCGAGAAAACGTGTCGCTGCTGGCGGCGGGCGCACGACCATCCGCCTGGTCAAAGGCGCGAACATGGAAAGCGAACGCGCCGAGGCGTCGGTGCATGGCTGGCCGCAGGCGCCGTATCAGAAAAAAATCGAGACCGACGCGAATTTCAAGCGCATGGTGCAGGAACTTTTGCGGCCGGAAAATCTGGCGGCAATGGATGTCGGTCTCGCCTCGCACAATCTGTTTGATTTGGCCTATGCGCTCGTGCTCACCCACGAACGCGGTGCTTTTGACCGGGTGCAGTTTGAAATGCTGGAAGGCATGGCCAACCATCAGCGGCGCGCGTTATTTGAGTTGTCCCGCAACGTGCTGCTCTACGCCCCGACCTGCAAAAAAGAGCATTTCCTCAATGCCATTGGCTATCTCATCCGCCGGCTGGACGAAAACACCGGGCCGGAAAATTTTCTGCGCCACGCCTTCAAGCTCGCGGTGGACACGCCGGAATGGCGCCGGCTTGAGCAAGGCTTTTTGGATTCGTTCGCCGCCATCGCCACAACTCCCACGGCACCGCGCCGCACGCAAAACCGGTTGCAGCCGCCGGCGAAGATCAATGCCGTTGCGCGCGGCTGGCAAAATCTGGCGAACGAGCCGGACACCGATTTTGCGTTGCCGCAAAACGGCGAATGGGCGCAGCAGATCATCGCCAAATGGCAGCCACTTTGCGGCGACCGCGCCACCCAGATTCCGCTGGTCATTGGTGGTGAAGAAATTTTGGAAGGCCGCGCCGTGCGCGAATGTCTCGATCCGTCACGGCCTGGCGTGGTGGTCGGCAAATACCGGCAGGC
>CAIOUK010000037.1 GCA_903861445.1 uncultured Verrucomicrobia subdivision 3 bacterium | reverse complement strand
TCATCCGAAATATGTGGACGCCGAAATCCGTTGCGCCTGTGGCAACGTGATCAAGACCCGTTCCACCAAGCACACCATCATCGTCGGCATTTGCAACGTTTGCCATCCGTTCTACACGGGTCAGCAGAAATTCGTGGACACCGCCGGCCGCGTGGACAAATTCCAGCAGCGCGCCGCCAAGACGGCCGCCGCCGCCGAGGCCTTCGCCACGAAGAAAAAGAAAAAAGCCTAGCTTTCGCACCCAAGCCGCCCGCAACACCGGTTCATTCCGGCGCTGCGGGCGGTTTGTTTTTTGTTTCAACCACGGATGCACACAGATAAACACGGATCGAATCCAGTTCCATCCATGAAACTTTTGCGAGGTTTTTCTTATCTGTGTCCATCTGTGTTTATCTGTGGTTAAAAATGGACTTGCGCCCACACATCGAAAAATTCCGCCAGCGCTTTGCCGAGGTTGAATCCTTGTTGAGCGCGCCGGACACGTTTGCCAACGCGCAGCGCGCGCAGGATCTGGGTCGGGAATACGCCCGCCTCAAGGAACTCGTCGCCAGCGGCTCCGCGTATCTCAACGTCGCGGACGAACTCGCCGGCAACCGCGAATTACTCCAATCCGGCGATGCCGAAATGACGGCGCTGGCCAAAGAGGAAATCGCGCGGCTCGAACCGCTCGAACAAAAATTGACGCAGCAGGTGCGCTTCGGCCTCGTGCCGCCGGAACCAACCGATTCCCGCAACACCATCATCGAAATTCGCGCCGGTGCGGGCGGCTCGGAATCCGCGCTATTCGCCGCCGATTTGTATCGGATGTATTCGCGCTATTGCGAAGCGCGCGGCTGGCAGGCAGAGACTTTGGATTCCAGCCCGTCCGATTTGGGCGGTTTTAAGGAAATTATTTTTCAAGTCAGCGGCACGGATGTTTTCAAGCGCCTGAAATACGAGAGCGGCGTTCACCGCGTGCAGCGCGTGCCGGCGACGGAAGCGCAGGGGCGGATTCACACCAGCACCTGCACGGTGGCGGTGATGCCCGAGGCGCAGGAAGTGGATGTGGAAATCAAGCCCGACGAAATCGAGGTGAATGTCTGCCGCGCCTCCGGCAAAGGCGGGCAAGGCGTGAACACGACCGATTCTGCCGTGCAAATCATCCACAAGCCGACCGGCATGATCGTGCGCTGCGCCGACCAGCGTTCGCAGCAAAAAAACAAA
The DNA here is from genome assembly GCA_903861445.1 of uncultured Verrucomicrobia subdivision 3 bacterium. GTDB lineage: Bacteria > Verrucomicrobiota > Verrucomicrobiia > Limisphaerales > UBA11358 > UBA11358. Next base: position 7,555 of record CAIOUK010000037.1, on the reverse strand, counting down.
GTCCAGGCGATGACGGTTTTGCGCTCGCGGTTGCTGAAAATAAAAATCGCCGAGGAAGACGCCAAATACGCCGCGTTCCGCAAAGACCAGGTCGGCACCGGCGAACGCAGCGAAAAAATCCGCACCTACAATTTTCCGCAAAACCGCGTCACCGACCACCGCATCGAACTGACGCTCTACAATCTTTCCGTTTTCATTGACGGCGATTTGGATCCGATGTTCGACCCGCTGATAAATCACGACATGGAAACCAAGCTGGCGGCATTACAAACCTGATTTCGCGCGAAGACCGCGAAGTTTGCGAAGAAGCATTTTCCCTTCGCCGCCTTCGCGTTCTTCGCGCGACAAAAATAAAAATGAGAGAAATAAAAGGACTGATTTTCGACTGCGACGGCACGTTGGCCGACACCATGCCGTTGCACTGGCGCGCATGGCAGGCGGTGACGTTGCGCCACGACCTGAATTTTCCCGAAGACCGGTTTTATTCGCTGGGCGGCGTGCCGTCGCGCGACATTTTGAAAATGCTCGCCAAGGAACAAGGTCGCTCGCTCGACCACATCGCCGTGGCGCACGAAAAAGAAAACGCCTATCTGCCGCTGATGGCTCAGGTCGGGCCAATTCATGAAGTCGTGGAAATCGCCAAGGCCAACCACGGCAAAATCCCGATGGCTGTGGCTTCCGGCGGCACGCAGAAAATCATTTGTGACGTGCTGGAACATCTGAAAATCCGGCATTTGTTCGCCGCCGTGGTGACGAGTGAGATGGTGCAGAACCAGAAGCCCGCGCCGGATATTTTTCTCGAAGCAGCGCGGCGGATCGGCGTGGAACCAAAATTCTGCCGCGCCTACGAAGACACGGATTTGGGTTTGCAGGCGATTCGTTCCGCCGGCATGGACGCCGTGGACGTGCGCCATCTGCGCGGCTGATTCTCGCCGGTTGCGCCCGGTGAAATTGCGGTTTAATGTCCGCGCATGTCCGCTCTGGTGGCCAAACTGAAATCCGCTCCGCTGCTCCTGTTGCTGCGGGTGAACGCCGTGCACAGTTGGCGGCGACTGCTGGATGTCCGCAAGCAGTCACGTCTGCTCACCGGCATCATCGCCCTGTTCATGGCGGGCTATCTCGGAATGGCGTTCGCGCTGTTTTATTACGGCCTGAAGTTCATCGCCAAGTTTCCCGGCCTTGGCGCGGTGCTGACGGAACGGCTCATCTTCACGCTCTTCGCCTTCCTCTTTGCGCTGCTGCTGTTAAGCAATCTCATCATCGCCTACACCAATTTATTTCGGAACCGCGAAACGGCGTTTCTGCTGACGCTGCCGGTTTCCAGCGCCACAATCTTCCAATGGAAATTTATCGAGTCGCTGATCCTGGCTTCCTGGGCGTTTCTGTTTTTGATCGCGCCGCTGCTGCTCGCGTTCGGTCTCGTGCGCGATGTGCCGTGGCATTTTTATCCGCTCACGGGACTGCTCATCGCGCTGTTCATCATTTTGCCGGGCGTGTTCGGCGCGGCGCTGGCCATCGCCATTGGCCGTCATCTTGACCGGAAAAGTTTTCAAATCCTGCTGGTTCTGCTCGCCGTGACGTTGCTGGCTTTCGTCGCGTTCTGGTGGAAGGGAAATCCCGTGGACGAAGACGTCCTCAACCAACGCACGTTGCAGGCGCTCGACCAATTGCTCGCCAAAACGCGCTTCACGATGTTTCCGTTTTTGCCGAGCTACTGGCTGTCCTCGTTTACACTGCAATGGGCCGACGGCATCTGGCGCAGCGCCCTATTCTTCGCCGCCGTGCTGTTGAGCAACACGCTATTCTTCGGCAGCCTCGCGTTCACGCGGTTTGGCAACCTGTTTTACGACACGGCTTCGGCGGTGCAAAGCCGAGCGGGCAGCGGATTCAAATTTAGTTTTTCCGGCGGGTCCAAAAAGAATTCACACACGCCGGGCTTTCTCGAAAATTGTTTCGCCAAAATCCCCGGCCTGTCGCCCGCCACCCGCGCGCTAGCCGTGAAAGACGTGCGGATGTTTTGGCGAGACACGACGCAATGGGGCCAATCCGTGATGTTCTTCGGCCTACTCGGCGCGTATATCCTGAACCTCCGCAGTTTCACGCATCAGCTCACCAGCCCGTTCTGGATTCACGCCGTGGCGTTTCTCAATCTCGGCGCGTGCGCCTTCAATCTGGCGTCGCTCACCACGCGGTTTGTGTTCCCGCAATTCTCGCTCGAAGGCCGGCGAATGTGGATCGTCGGCATGTCGCCGCTGGGATTGCCGCGCATTGTGCAGACCAAATACTGGCTCGCCAGCAGCGCCTCGCTGATCGTCACGCTGGGACTGGTCGTTCTCTCCTGCTGGCTGCTAAAAATGCCGTGGAGCGACATCGGTTTTTTTGGCGCGGTCATCACCGTGATGACGTTCACGCTCAACGGCCTCGCCGTCGGCCTCGGCGTTTTGTATCCGAACGTGAAGGAAGCCAACCCGAACAAAATCGTGAGCGGCTTTGGCGGCACGCTATGTTTTGTGTTGAGCTCGGTCTACATCATCGCCTCGCTGGCGCTGCTCATTCTGGCCGGCGGCGGTTTGCGTGTCGGCCCGGAATGGGTGCTGGCCGGCGTCCTGGGTTTCACGTTGCTGTCGTTTGTGATCGGCTGGGTGCCGCTGAAAATGGGCTTGAGCCAACTGAAGAACTTCGAGGCGTGATTGGAACCGCGAAATATGTGAAACACGCGAAAATTATCCTGCCGACATTTCATTTCGCGGTTAAAAAATATTTTCCAAAGTTGTGAACAATTTTTCTGCCGTGGCCAAATGCTTTTTCTCGTCTGCTGATACCAGATTAAATCCCTTGCCGTAAGCTGGGCCATTCGCCACGCAAAAATCCGTCGCACAATCCGCCAGTTGTTTCACCGCCGCCCGCAGCGCATCGGCACGCCCGCCGTCCGCCTCAAATTTCCAGCCGATGATTTTGGTTTTCGGAAACCAGCCGCGCAGTTCGGCGATGATTTTAGGCGTCGGCACCAGCTCCACGAACAAGTTGCCGCCGCGTGTGGAGATTTTCTTGGACGGACGGAACGGCTTCAGCTTGCCTGCCGCGTCACGCGTGAACATTTTTCCAAATGCGAAATCGCTCACCGCCGCCGCGTGAAAAATGACATCCACCTTTTTGCCGGAAAACGCTTTCAGCTTCGCCCGCAAATCCGACGTGGTGGAGAAACTTTTCACAGTCTGCGATTGGCGTTCACCCGCATACGTCGCCGATTCGCCGATAAGCAGCGTGACGCGGTGACCGCGCGCCGTGAGAAAATTTGCCAGCTGCGTGCCCAGCCGGCCCGTGGAAAAATTTGTGAGCCGGCGCACATCGTCCAGCGGCTCAAAAGTCGGTCCAGCGGTGACGATGCAGTTCATAGGAAGTAAAATGACAGATGCAACGAGTCAGTGGCGCTTCATAAACGAGCTGTTCAGGAACCAAATCAAGGCCCCCATCAGCAGCGCCGCCAGGATGACAAAAAAGATGGTGAAGCGGCGCAATTGTTTTTGATGACCGCTGAGTTTTTGTTTCCGGCGCACGCGCTTAACTTATTGCCGAAGTGCCCGGCCACCAAGCGGAAAATCAACCCAGCCAGTGCGTAAGCAGCGGCGCGAGCGCCAGCGCCGGCAGAAAATTGGCAATCTCCACGCGGCGCATTTGCAGGATGAGCAGCGTGATGGCGCATAAAATCAGCCCGGCGGCAGCGTTGAAGGCATGCAGCAGCGCGGGATTGGCCAGCCAATCGGCAAGCTGATGTTCGGCCAGCCAGGTCAATCCGCTCAAAAAGAAAAATACCGGCAGCGCGGCTAGAGCCACCGGCCAGCGGAGTGATTTGACAAAGCTCGTCAGCGCCAGCCCGTCCATCACGCCTTTGATCGCGAGCGGATAAAAATAATTCTCCAGCCCATCCGTCAGCGCGCCGATGATGCCCATTGGCGCGGCGCAAAATAAAATAGTGGCAGCCAAAAAACCATCTGTCGGTTGGGCCGCCGGATTTTTTTCGGCGCGCGTCAGCAATTGCGCCGCGTGGCGGCCGAGGCGATTGGAAATTTTCTGCAACCCGAGAATTTTTCCCAACAGACTGCCGAGCCAAACGGCCAGCACGGCAATGAAGAGTTGTTTCAGCACGACGGAGAAAGCACCGCCGACATTCAGCCAGACGAGTTGCAGACCGCAGAACGCCGTGAACGCGCCGAGCGCGGACTGGCAGCTTTTTTGCGTGCGTAATGTCAACGGCTCGCGGCGGGCGAGCCCGAAGAGCGCACCAAGCAGGATGCCGAGGGCGTTGAGAAAGGCACCGGTCATCCGCCGATTGTGCCGCGCGGTGCCGGCGATGAAAACGAAGAAAAACAATTTCCTTCGCCGGTTCTGCGCCTTAAAGTTTCGCCATGAAACCACGCGCCGCAATTTTTCTACTGCTGTGGGCAACGATTTTTTCCGCCTTCGCCCAAAGCGGTCGCGTTGAACTCACGACGCTGAACTGCAATGCCTTTTTCGGCGGCGGTGAAACCAAGATGCAACTCGGTCAGCCGCAGACATCGCAGGATTTCTGGCGCAAGGCGCAAAACCTGGTCGGCCTGTTGCCGGCGAATCCGCCGACATTCGTCGGCTTGCAAGAAATCGGCGGCTCGCGCGAGGCGGTTTATCTTTCGCAACTGGCGGCGGCACGTTACCACCATTCCTTCCAGCCGGTGTTCGCGAAGACTAAAGACAGCTACACCAAAGAAGCCGTCGGGGCGATGGTGGATGTGAGCCAGGGCTGGGGTATCACCGGCACACCGGGTCGCGATCCCATTTTGGACAAGGTGCTGTCGAAACATTTGGTGATTAAGCTCACGAATAATTTCACCGCGCTCGAAATCTGCGTCGTTCATCTCCGCCGGCCCATCGGCAAATACGCCACGCTCGAACAGCAGGATCAAAATGCCGCGCTGAAAAAATGGGCGGACGACCGGCTCGCCAAAAATCCGCGTGCCAATCTCGTCATCCTCGGCGACTTCAATGAATTCAAGGAACTGGGCGAGCCGGCGGCGTCCGTGACCGCGCTGCTGCCGCCGGCGGGCTCGTTTCGCGACGCGTTTTTGCAAACCGGCGGCCATTTCAAAACCCATGCGGACGGTAAGGCGACCGACCGGATTTTATTTTCCGAACCGCTGCTGAAAGGCGCGGCGGGCCTGAAATTTGAAAAAATTTTCGTGCAGGAACACACGCACGGCAAAGGCGCGGACCGCTACTGGTTCACCGACCATTTTCCGGTGACCGCCACCTTTGTCCCGGTTGCAAAAAATTAAAATGGCCGACGCTCCTAAAACTTCACCGTGGCGCTGGGTGCCGACACTTTACCTTGCGGAAGGTTTGCCTTACGCGCTGGTGATGTCGGTTGCACTTGTGTTCTACCAAAACCTCGGCGTGCCGAATGCGGAAAACACTTTTCTCATCAGCCTGCTTTACCTCCCGTGGGTCATCAAACCGCTGTGGAGTCCGGCGGTGGACATCCTGAAAACGCGGCGCGCGTGGATTTGGACGATGCAAATTCTCGTCGGCGCGGCGCTGGCCGGCGTGGCGCTCACGGTGCCAACGGCGTATTTTTTGCCGGCCACGCTCGCGTTTTTCTGGCTGCTGGCGTTCGCCTCCGCCACGCACGATGTCGCAGCGGACGGCTTTTATCTACTCGCGCTGACGGAACACGACCAGGCGTGGTTCAATGGCATCCGCACGACCTTTTACCGCCTCGCCGGCATTTTGGCGAAAGGCCAACTGCTCATTCTGGCGGGATTTTTGGCGGCGCAGGCGAATAATTTTGCCGCCGCGTGGTCGCTGGTCTTCTGCCTCGTCGCGTCCATCATTTTGCTGCTGGGAATTTATCACCGCTGGATTCTGCCGCGCCCTATGGACGACCAACCGATCGTCGCCGGCAGTAAAAATTTCCTTGGCGCATTTTCCAAAACCTTCGCCGCGTTTTTCCAAAAGCCAGACATCGGCATCGCGCTGTTGTTCCTGCTGGTCTATCGCTTCGGCGAGGCGCAGTTGATGCCGGTAACACAATTGTTTCTGCTCGACGCGCACGCCCACGGCGGCCTCGGCCTAACCAACGCGCAGGTCGGCTTTACCTACAACACCGTCGGCGTCATCGCGCTTATCGCCGGTGGGCTGCTCGGCGGATTTGTGATCGCGCAGCGCGGCCTGAAATTCTGGCTGTGGCCAATGTTGCTGGCGATTCACCTGCCGGACGCAGTATTCGTTTGGCTCGCCGCCGCGCAGCCGCAAAATCTTTTCACCATCGGCGCGGGCATCGCCATCGAGCAATTCGGCTACGGTTTTGGCTTCGCGTTTTTCATGCTCTATATGCTTTGGCTCGCGCGCGGCGCGCACGCGACGGCGCACTACGCGCTCTGCACCGGCTTCATGGCGCTGGGCATGATGGTGCCCGGTTTGTGGAGCGGCTGGTTGCAAGAACAACTCGGCTACAAAATATTTTTCGGCTGGGTGATTCTGGCGACGATTCCGAGTTTCATAATCGCGCGGAAAATTCCGCTGGAGGCCGAGTTTGGAAAACGGTGATGCCGGTGAATCACTTTTTCGTTCCACCATTTCCATTTTGCGTTTCGCTCCTTTTCGCGGCTAGAATGTCCGCCACATGAAAATTGTTCTCGCTTACTCGGGTGGCCTCGACACTTCCGTCCTGATGTCGTGGATCAAAGAAAAATATAACGCCGAGATGATCGGCTTCTGCGCCGACATCGGGCAGGAAGAGGAACTCGACGGTCTCGAACAGAAAGCCATCAAGACCGGCGCTTCCAAAATCTACATTGATAATTTGCAGGAAGAATTCGCGCGCGACTTTATTTATCCGATGCTCCGCGCCGGGGCGATTTACGAGGGGCAATATTTTCTCGGCACCAGCATCGCGCGCCCGCTCATCGCCAAGCGCATGGTGGAAATTGCGAAGAAGGAAAAAGCCGACGCCATCGCGCACGGCGCCACTGGAAAAGGAAATGATCAGGTTCGCTTTGAACTCACTGCCGCCGCGCTCGCGCCGGATTTGCAGGTCATCGCCCCGTGGCGCGACGAACGTTATCGCAGCGAGTTTCCCGGTCGTCAGGAGATGATTGACTACTGCGCCAAGCACAAGATTCCCGTGCAAGCCAGCGCCAAGAAACCGTATTCGATGGATCGCAACCTCCTGCACATATCCTATGAAGCCGGCATTCTCGAAGATCCGTGGTATGACAGCTACGATTTGAAGAACCGCCAGTATTTCACCACGCTCTCCGTGCTGCCCGAAGACGCGCCGAACAAACCGGAATTCGTTGATCTCGATTTCGTGAAGGGCGATTGCGTCGCGGTGAATGGAAAGAAATTAAATCCACTCGGCGTGATGAAATTACTGAACAAGCTTGGCGGCAAACACGGCGTCGGCCGCGTGGACATGGTGGAGAACCGGTTTGTCGGCATGAAATCGCGCGGCGTGTATGAGACGCCCGGCGGCGCGATTTTGCTGTTCGCCCATCGCCAGATGGAATCGCTCACAATGGAC
>CAIOUK010000036.1 GCA_903861445.1 uncultured Verrucomicrobia subdivision 3 bacterium | reverse complement strand
GCCTATTTTTTGCCGGGCGCATCGCGTTCGTAGCGATGGCGTTGTTGCCGCTGGCGGCTTTCATTTTTTATTTTCGCCAATATGTGCAGATGCCCGCCAGCGAAACGGCGTTGCTGGTTTTCCCAGTTTCGCTGGTGCTGACCGCGCTGCTGCAATTTTTCATTTCCTACGCGATGGCCATGCTGGCGTTCTGGCTGCTGGAAATTTCCACTCTTATTTTCATCCTGTTCGCGTTTGAATATCTGTCCAGCGGACACTTATTTCCGCTGGACATCCTGCCAGCGGGTTTGAAGCAAATCCTCTTCTGCACGCCGTTCCCGTATCAGCTCTATTTTCCCATTCAGATTTATCTCGGCAAAGTCGCCGGACTGGAGTTGTGGCGCGGCTTGTTGATTCAGGGTTTATGGGTGCTGGCGGCCTATGCTTTTGCCCGCGCCATGTGGCGGTGGGGAATCAAAAAATATTCTGCCTTTGGCGGCTGACGTTTCCGGCTGGCATCGCAGGGCAGGGGACGGCATCATGAAACTGTGGCGGCCATGACCAATCTCAAGCGGTATTTCACGCTCTACGCCGCGTTATGGAAAAATTCCGTGACGCGCGAAATGTCCTTCAAGGGCAACTTCATCCTGTGGATCATCGTCGAGCTGCTGTGGTTTGGCCTGCAACTTTGCTTTGTCTCGGTGCTGTTCTCGCAAACCGAATCTATCGGCTCGTGGACGAAATGGCAGATGGTGCTGCTCGTCGGCGCGAGCAATTTTATCCAGCAGCTTTATCAGGCGTTTTTCCTGACCAATTGCACCAATCTTTCCGAACTCGTCCGCACCGGAAAAATGGATTTTCTTCTGCTGTTGCCGGTCAACACCCGCTTTCTGGTTTCGCTCCGCGTCGTGGATCTCGGCGCGTTCGTCAACGCCTTGTTCGCCGTGTGCGTCATGGTTTTCGCCGCAATAAAATTAAACCTGCATCCGACAGTGGGGCAGGTGGCCGGCTTCGCCACATTGTGCGCGGCGGGAATTTTGATCCACTACTCGCTGATGTTCATCCTCGCCACGATTTGCTTCTGGACTGTGCGGGCGCAAGGCATCGTGTGGGGCTATTACAATCTGTTCAACATCGCGCGGATGCCGGACGAGGCGTTTCGCGGCGCGTTCAAGGCGGTGTTCACCTTCGCGCTGCCCGTGCTGTTGGTCAGCAACGTCCCTACGCGCGTGCTCGCAGACAAAATTTATTCCCCGAAAGTCTGGCTGCTTTTACTGGCCGTGGGCGCGGCGTGGGCAGTCATCGCGGAATGGTTTTGGCGCATCTCCATCCGCCGCTACACCAGCGCGAGCTCCTAAAAATAAAAACTCCGCCGAAATAATCCGGCGGAGTTTAGGTGAAGCTGAATTATTTTTTCGCCAGCGCCTTGGCCACGGCGGCACCGAGAGCCTCTCCACGCAATTCCGTGCCGATGATTTTGCCATCAGAACCAATCAGGATTGTGAAGGGAATAGATTCTACGCCATATTTGCCGGCAAGTTTGTTTTGCCAGCCCTGGCCATCAAAGTATTGCGCCCAAGTCATACCGTCCTGTTTTTGAAGAAAGGCATCTAGTTTGTCGCGGTCTGAATCCAGACTCACGCCAATAACCTCAAATCCTTGCGCGTGGTATTTTTTATAATTGGCGATGACATTCGGCAATTCCGCACGGCACGGCCCGCACCACGTCGCCCAAAAATCCACCAGCACAACTTTACCCTTTAGCGCGCCGACTGAAATTGGATTGCCTTTCAAATCCTTCTCATTGAAATCGGGGAACTTCAAACCCGGAGCCAGTGCGGATTGAATTTTTTTCGCCGCAGCTTGCTTGTCCATCATCTGCAAAATTTGGTCGGCCTTTTTGCCGATTCGAGTGTCGGGATAATCCGACTTCAACTTCTGAATCAGGGCCTTGCCCTTATCTGCTTCGTCGAGGACTTGCAGATAAAGCATTGCCTTCATGTAGATGATCTGAGCTACGGCGTCCGTTTTCTCGCCGGCGTGCTGGGCGATCAGCTTATCAAAATTGGCGAGATCTGGCGCCAGATCGGTTTCGGTGCTTTTGCCGGCCTTCAATTTGGCCTGGACGCCCTGAACAATTGCCTGAAGTTCAGGATCCATCGAACTGGCCGGGCGATTAGTTGACTGTGCAAACGGACTAGCCGGCAACAGCAAGACAAAGGATGTGAGGACGAAATAGAATATGTTTTTCATGCGTAATTTAATTTATAAGACATTTCCAGTTTTTCACACGCAGAGCAAGCTTGCTTTATTAAGTATAAACAATGTTTGTTATATTTATTTTATTTATGAACTTAATGCCTGCCGATGTAATCCTGACTGGGATGGTTTCCATTTGACACATTGAGAAAATATCAGCCATTAAGATTTTTACAACTTCTGCTCGACAATTTTCGCCGACAGTTTCAAATAAGTCCGTCATGGCCAAAAAAATCAAACGCATCGGTATCCTCACGGCGGGCGGCGACAGTCCCGGCCTCAACGCCGCCATCCGCGGCGTCGGCAAAACGGCACTCCACTACGGTATGGAAATTGTCGGCTTCCGCGACGGCTTTCGCGGCCTCGTCGAGAACCGCCGACTGAAACTCGACAAGTCCACGCTCGCCGGCATTCTCACCGTCGGCGGCACCATTCTCGGCACCAGCCGCGACAAACCGCACCGCATGGTCATTGACGGACACACGCGCAACATGACCGATGTCATCAAGGCTAATTATAAAAAATGGGGTCTCGACTGCATCGTCTGTCTCGGTGGCGGCGGCACGCAAAAAAACGCCTTGCGGCTTCACCAAGCTGGTCTCAACGTCATCACCCTGCCCAAGACGATTGACAACGATGTCGCCATGACCGATTCAACTTTCGGTTTTGCCACGGCGCTGGATATTGCCACCGAGACGCTGGATCGCCTGCACAGCACGGCACACAGTCACCATCGCATCATCGTCGCGGAAATCATGGGGCATCGCGCCGGCTGGCTCACACTGGGCGCGGGCATTGCGGGCGGAGCCGACGTGATTCTTATTCCAGAAATCCCCTACGACGTCATGAAAATTGCCGAGGCCATCCGCCGCCGCAGCCGGAGCGGAACGAATTTCAGCATCGTCGCCGTGGCTGAAGGCGCGATGAGTCGGGACGACGCCCGCGCCTTGAATGCCGCCGAGAAAAAACTGGAGCGCGCTCGGACGCTGCATGACAAGAAGGAAGCCAAGAGCGAACTCGCCGCGCTTGATGTCCGTCACGCCGGCAACACCATGCGTCTCGCCAAACAATTGGAGGAACTCACGCACCTCGAATCCCGCGTGACCATTCTCGGCTACGTCCAGCGCGGCGGCACCCCCTGCTCTGCCGACCGTGTGCTGGCCACGCGTCTGGGCAGCGCCTGTGCCGATCTCATCCACGAGGAACATTACGGTGTGATGGTGGCCGCGCGCGGCGACGGCACCGAACCGGTGCCGCTGGAAAAAGTTGCCGGCAAACGCAAAGTCGTGCCGCCCGACCATTCCTGGGTGAAAACCGCTCGGCGCGTGGGAACTTGTCTGGGCGATTAAGCCAATCCCATCAAGGCACAAAAAAGCCACGGGAAAATTTTCCCGTGGCTTTTTTGTCGGTTCAAATTTATTCGGCCTTGGCCTTCTTTTCAGCTTTGGGTTTCTTCTCGGCCTTGGCCTTGAGTTCAGCCGTGGTCGGAGCCACGATATCGCCGCGATGGCCGCGCTTCTCGGTGCGCGGCTTTTCTTCCACGGCGGCAGCAACCGGCGCGACGATGGGCGTGGTGCTTTCCACACGCACTTTCAGTGTGCCTTTGACTTCGGCGTGCAACGCGAGTTCCACTTCAAACTCGCCAGTGGCGCGAATGGCGTGTTCTAGTTTGATTTTCTTTTTGTCGAGCGCGATGTCGAACTGGTGCTTGAGTTCGTCAGCAATCGTGCCGCTGGTGACGGATCCGAACAGCTTGCCGTCCTCGCCGGTCTTGACCTTGACGACGCACACCAATTTCTGAAGCGCCTTGGCGAGATCGGTCATGTGGTTGAATTCATGCGCTTCGCGTTCGGCGCGCTTCTGCTTGAGCGCTTCCAACTGGCGCTT
>CAIOUK010000035.1 GCA_903861445.1 uncultured Verrucomicrobia subdivision 3 bacterium | reverse complement strand
GGCCCTCCGCCGCTTTTCCCTGGTCGCTACCGGAACGGAGTCGGTGGCGTTGGCGCGGCCGGTGCATTAAAAGGCGGTTCTGGATGATTCGGGGGCGTCCACAGACCATCGGTGGTCGCCCCCGAATGACTCGGGGACCTCCCCGAACGACTCGTAGTCGTCCCCGGATGACCCGTGGTCGCCAGCGGTTGGGGGGCAAAACCCAGTCAGTGGTCGAGCTGGGATATCCCATTCAGCGTATGGCCGCCGCCGCCGGATTGCCGCCGACAAAAAAGCTCGCGCTGGCTGGACGGTTTGCCCACATTGCCGCGCGTGAATCCGGAGCCCATCCCCACCAACCACAAATCGGACGCCGAAGTCGAGTTGCCGCTCGCCGGCTTCACCGGCACGCCGGAGGAAATCGAGCGCCAATGGTTCGAGCAGGTCTATCGCGGGCGCGGCGATTCGATGAAGCAACTGACGTGGCGCGCGGTGCTCATGGGTTCCGTGCTGGGCGCGGTGCTCTCGCTCACGAATCTCTACATAGGTTTGAAATCCGGTTGGGGCATGGGCGTCGCCATCACCGCGTGCATTTTATCTTACGCCATCTGGACGACGTTCGTAAAAATTGGTCTCGCGAAAGTGCCGATGACCATTCTTGAAAATAACTGCATGCAGTCCTGCGCCAGCTCGGCGGGCTACTCGACCGGCGGCACGCTGGTGTCGGCGTTCGCCGCGTTCATCATGCTGAACGGCCACGCGCTGCCACTGCCGCTGACGTTCGCGTGGGTTTTCTTTCTGGCCATTCTCGGTGTGACGATGGCGATTCCAATGAAGAAACAGATGATCAACATCGAGCAACTCCGTTTTCCCAGCGGCGTCGCGGCGGCGGAAACGTTGCGCGCGCTCCACTCGCACGGCGCGAAAGGAATGCGCGCCGCGAAAGCGCTCGGCATCGCCGGAGCCATTGCGGCCATTGATAATTTCATCCACGACGGTTTTGCGGTCATCCCAAAACTCGCGGCGTTTTCCAGCGACACAATTTGCACAAAGTTGAGCACTTTTGTTTTCGGCCCGGCGTGGGTTGGCCGCACGGTGATGTTCAGTTGGGAGCCAATTTTTATCGCGTCTGGCGCGATTATGGGGATGCGCGTGTGCTTGAGTATTCTTCTCGGCAGCTTCGCATGCTGGATGATTTATGTGCCCGCGTTGCAAAATGCCGGACTCATCAAAGCCGCCGGCGGTTTTCGCGAATGTGTGCAATGGTCGCTGTGGCCGGGCGTTTCGTGCATGGTCTTCGCCAGCCTGCTAAATTTTATTTTGCAATGGCGCATTTCGCTCCGCGCGTTTCTTGACCTCGGAAAAATCTTTTCGCGCAAATCAAAATTCCCGACGGAAATGGAAGCCATCGAAACGCCGATGACGTGGTTTGCCGCCGGACAATTCGTTTCGCTCGTCGCGCTCGCGCTGCTCGCGCACGCGTCGTTCGGAATGCCTTATTGGCAAAGCGCGTTGGCCGTCGTGATGTCGTTTGCGCTCGCGCTCGTCGCGTGTCGCATCACCGGCGAGACGGACACCACGCCAATTGGGCCGCTCGGAAAAGTGACGCAACTTACGTTTGGCGCGTTGAGCCCCGGCAACATGAATGTGAATTTGATGGCCGCAAACATTACCGCTGGCGCTGCCGGTTCGTCCGCCGATTTGCTGACCGATTTGAAAAGCGGCTATCTGCTCGGCGCGAATCCGCGCAAACAATTTCTCGCGCAGTTCGCCGGAATTTTTATCGGCACGGTCGTCAGCGTGTTTGCGTTCACGCTCATCGTCAACAAGCCCGAAGTCATCGGCTCGGAACAATTTCCCGCGCCCGCCGCGCAGACTTGGGCTGCCGTCGCGCAGGCCTTGAGCAAAGGATTTGAGGCACTCGCGCCCGCGAAAATCTGGAGCATCGCCATCGGCGGCGTGGTAGGAATTGTGTTCGCCATTCTGCCGGTGATTTTCCCGAAGCAGGAAAAATATTTACCGTCCGCTTCGGGCTTCGGCCTCGCGTGGATTTTCCAATGGTATTACGGCGTGTTGTTTTTTCTGGGCGCGGCCATCGCGTGGTGGTTCCAGAAAAAATCACCGTCGAAGTCGGAAGAATTTCTTTTTCCAATCGCGTCCGGTGTGATGGCTGGCGGCGCGTTGATGGGCGTCGCGATTATCTTTTGGCAGAACGGCCCGGAAATGCTGCGGAAATTTTTTGGCCACTGAAAAGAAAATTGGTAGCGCGCACGGGAATCGAACCCGTCTTCACGAATTGAGAATCCGTTGTCCTAGCCGATAGACGAGCACGCCATTACAGAGAACAGCATACGGAAGGCGGAGGACGGACGCCAGATGAAAACGGAAGTCGGAGGCCAGCGGAATTCAGTCGGCGCGGGAAAACTTTTCCGGCATGGACATCATCTTGCCCAGCATTTTTCCAATTTCCTTGAGGTTGGATTGAAGTTCCGTGTGGACGGCGTCAGTAATGTATCCGCAAGCCAGCGCGGTAGTCAGCCAGTGGGAAGTTT
>CAIOUK010000034.1 GCA_903861445.1 uncultured Verrucomicrobia subdivision 3 bacterium | reverse complement strand
GGGCAGAATCCGCACACGCTGTTCATCACCTGCTCGGATTCGCGCGTGCTGGCGGAGCTCATCACGCAGAGCAAGCCGGGCGATTTGTTTGTCGTTAAAAACGTCGGCAACATCGTCCCGCCCGCCGGCGTGAAGGGCGATACGAATTCCACCGCCGCCGCCATCGAGTTTGCCGTGGAAACGTTGCGTGTGAACGACATCGTGGTTTGCGGCCACTCGCAGTGCGGGGCGATTTCGGCGCTGCTGGCCAAAAAGCCGGTGAGTGACAACACGCCGCATCTGCGCGACTGGCTGAAACTCGCGACGCCGGTGCTGGAGACGGTGAAAAAAGATTACGCGCATCTGCACGACACCAGCGAACGCGAAACTGCCGCCGCCGAGGAAAATGTGCTCTTCGCGCTCGATAACCTCCACAGCTACTCGTGCGTGCAGGAACGCCTGATGGACGGTTCACTGCGGCTGCACGGATGGTTCTTCAAGATCGCCACGGCGGAATTATTTGCCTTCGACCCGGAAACGCGGCAATTTTCTCCCTTGGTGGCAGAAAACGATTGACCGGCTGCAGCCAACGGATTCTGGCGGCGCAAGCGTCGGCTGGCGGTTGATTTTATTGACATTTTTTATTTAACGGTCACTTTTTATAACCCTTTGACCGAATATTGGTGGCGTCAGTTTTACGTCACGCATTCAGCAATGCATAGTGGAATACACGAGAGCAGCAGAATGAAACGACGTTGCGGAAACAATTGTTGGTTTTTAGCTGGCATTTTGGCAGCCGTAGCAATCACTGGCTGCGACTTCAAACGGTCAGGCCAGTCGGAAATCAGCCGCACCAATCTGCCGCCCGTCTCGTCGTCGCAACCTTCGCAGAACAGCCCCTTAACCGACCTGACCCTTGTTGATCTGCGAACCGTAGCTTCGCTGGGCCATGACGATTCGATGGTTGAAAAAAATTCGCGGGTGCGAATCCGGGGAACCGTGTTAGATCGCAGTCCCGGTGAATTCATTGTCGTCCGCGATGAAACCGGCATGATCATTGCCGAAACCCATCAGACGGATTTGCCCAAGGTCAGAGAGTTGGTTGATTTGGTGGGGCAATTGGTGGTGAACAGTTATTCTATCCATCTTAAAGATGCGGTCGTCGCACCGCTTAACCGGACCCGCTCGATTCCCACCAACCAGGTGCCGGCTTTGCCACCGCCCGCGACCCTGCCGCAATTGACAAACGCTTCGCAGGTTCTCAACCTGCCGATGGACAACCGGCATTATCCCGTTCAGTTGCATGCAGTCGTCACCGCCAACACCAAGGTTTTCGACTTTTTCTTCGCGCAGGATGATTCAGCGGGTATCGGCGTAAAGATGCCGAACATTCCGAATAAATTGAATCCGGGCGATGCGGTGCTCATCGAAGGGGTAAGCCAAGCCAGCGTATTTTCCCCCATCGTGATGGCATCCAATGTGACCGTCATCGGCAAAGCTCCCTTGCCACCAGCCCAGCCGAAAACCTTGTTCCAAGTGATGACCGGCCAGGAGAACAGTCAGTGGATTGAACTGGAAGGCGTCGTGCGGGCTGTGGAATACAATCCCACCCTCCGGCTGACGCATCTAAAATTACGAGATTTTAGTGGCAATCTCACCGTGAGCATCCCCACCCAAAGCGCCCCCACCAATTTGGTGGATGCGCTCGTCCAAATCCGGGGCGTGTGCAATTCCTGGATGGACGATAACTCTCATTACCGAATCCCCAGAATGTGGGCTTCGTCGCTGGATGAAGTAGTCATCAAGGAATCCGGGGCCACCAATTCTCTGAACCAACCGACGATGCCCATCGCCAGTTTGAACCAGTATCATTCGCGCCAAACCTTGCAGCATCGGGTCACGGTGGCCGGTCTGGTGACGATGATGGACACGAACCAGAACAATTTTTGGATCCAGGATGCGGAAGCGGGGGCGAAGGTGATTACTGACTCGGTCAAGCCGTTGCAATTGGGGGATTATGTGGTCGTCTCCGGATATTTTGGCATGGGAGATTTCGGGTGGCTGCTGGAAAACGCCCATTTCAAAATCATCAGCCATGAACAAATGCCCAAGCCACTACCCATCACCATTTCGCCCGATCAGTCTGACCTGGCGCAATGGCATGACCGCTGGGTGCAAGTCCAAGCCCGTTTCCTGCATTACAACAAAGTTGGCAACATGGATTTGGTGACGCTGGAGAGCCATAACCGGGTGTTTGACATCCGCTTTGTCTATCCGGTTTCCAACCGGATTAAAAACCTGCAAGCCGGCAGTCTTTTGCAGGTGACCGGCATCTACCGGGTCTTGACGGACGATGCGCGCGTCCCCAAGTCGCTCCAGCTCGTGGCGCCAACGGAAAACGAAATCCAAGTGCTCGCAGAACCTTCTTGGTGGACTGCAAGCCATGCCCTCACGGTGGTGGGCGTCATGAGTGTGATTATCGGCGCGACCGTGCTATGGGTGGTGTTGTTGGGCCGGAAAGTTCAGGAACGGACGGCGAACCTGAAACAAAGCGAGCAAAAATTTCGTTCGCTGGTCGAGCAGTCAATGGTGGGCGTTTACATCGTTCAAGACCACCGGTTTGTTTATGTCAATCCGCGCATGGCCGCCATCTTCGGCTACACCCCGGAAGAATTCACCAGCTTCGGCCACATGAATACCATCGTCTGCCCGGAAGACCGTGATTTGGTTCAGGAACAAATCCGCCGCCGCCTTGAACGGGAGATTGATTCCGCCCATTATTTTTTCCGCGGCCAGCGTAAGGACGGTTCCGTGGCTCACATCGAGGTGCATGGCAGCCGCACGGAGTTTCAAGGCCGGCCCGCCGTCCTGGGCATGCTATTGGACATTACCGAGCGCAAACTGGCCCAGGATAAAATTGCCGAACAGGCGCGGATGCTGAATCTCGCCAGCGATGCCATCGTGGTGTGCGACCTCGAAGGCCGGGTCCGCTATTGGAATAAAAACGCCCGGCAGATTTACGGCTGGACCACCGAGCAGGCGCTCGGTCAACTCGCCTGGGAAAAAATGCACATCCCGCCGGCGGATTTCCAAGAGGCTCGCGATGCCACGTTGCAAGACCAACAGTGGCATGGCGAATTTAATTTACACAACCAGCTCGGCACCGAACTTACCCTGGCCTCCCGCTGGACGCTGATTCATGATTCGGAATTGCATCCCCATCTGATTCTGACGATCAACAGCAACATTACGCAGAAGAAAAAAATGGAGGAGCAACTCCTCCGCAATCAGCGATTGGATAGCATCGGTGTGCTCGCCGGCGGCATCGCCCACGACCTTAACAACGTGCTCACCCCGATTTTGATCTCCGGACAATTGCTGGAAATAGATTCGCACATCCCGGCGGAGAGCCGCGACTTGATCTCCCACATCCTCACCAGCACCAACCGCGCCGCCGGTCTGGTTAAACAAATTCTCACTTTCGCCCGCGGCACCAGCGGGCGCCGCCAGACGGTGCGTCCAGCGCATCTGTTGGAAGAATTGCGAAGCATCCTGGGACAAACTCTGCCCAAATCCATCGTCCTGAATTTTCCGCCCGCTCCGGATGTCTGGACGATTGCCGCCGACGCCACGCAGATGCATCAGGTATTGATGAACCTCTGCATCAATGCCCGCGATGCGATGCCAAAAGGCGGCGAACTGACCGTGACCTTGTCCTGCCTCAAGCTGGATCAGCATCAAGCCGATCTGGAAGGCGCGCCCAAATCGGGAGAATATGTCGTTTTCAGCATCAGCGATACCGGCGTTGGCATCGAACCGCATATCCGCGATCGGATTTTTGAACCCTTTTTCACCACCAAGCCCGTCGGCAAAGGCACCGGATTGGGATTGTCCACCACCTTGGGTATTGTCAAAAGTCATGACGGCTTCATCGTGCTTCTAAGCCAGCCCGGCCAAGGTTCCTGTTTCAAAGTGCATCTGCCCCTCCAGAGCCACGTCTCGCCCGCCAGCGTGACTGCGCATACCAACCAACCGTTGATCCCCGGCAACAACGAACTCATCCTCGTCGTGGACGATGAAGAGCTGCTCCGCATGCTGGCCAAAAGGATATTGGAAACGTCCGGTTATCGCGTCATCACGGCCAAACACGGCCAAGAAGCCCTCGACTGCTACCAGCAACATCAAAACGAAATCGCATTGGTGGTTACCGATATGATGATGCCCGTCATGGACGGTCAGGCATTGATTGAAGCCTTGGTGCGGCTCAATTCCGGCATCAAGGTCATCGTCGTCAGTGGCTACAGCAATAAAAACAATCCCGTGGTTCAAGCCTTCATTTCCAAACCTTACAGCCGGGATAAATTACTGACCGTCGTTCACCAAGTTCTGAATCCGAAGAAGGTGAAATAGCTGGTGGCCGGTTAAAATTTTCAAAGGCTGGCCAACTCCGGTTTATTTTAAATTAGGTGACCATCAGGGTGGTTGCGCTTGACCACGGACGACAAAACCGATGGTTTTAAGCCCGTCGCCACCGAAAAAATATTTAACCTAAACTTGTTGTCTCCGAACCTTAAAAATTGTAACTATTGCCGAATAATTCCCGTCCACATTCCGTAACTATCAATCCTAATTATGAACCGCCGAAAATTCATCACTTCCACCGCCCTTGCCGCTGCCGCGCCGCTCGTCCTGACCAACTTCAAGCTCTTTGGGGCCGACGCACCGAGCAACAAACTCAACCTCGCCCTCATCGGGTCGTGGGGACGCGGCGAAGCGCATTTTGATTCGCTGGCCACGCAGAACGTCGTCGCCCTGTGCGACGTGAATGAAGATCATCTGGCGTTCGGCCTGAAGAAATTTCCCACGGCGAAGACTTATGTAGACTGGCGGAAATTGCTTGATGACCACAAGGCGCTGGGGCTTGATGGCATTGTCATTTGCACGGCGGACCACACTCATGCTTTCATCTCAAACTGGGCGTTGAACCGCAACCTGCATGTCTATTGCGAGAAACCGCTCGCCATCAGTGTCGAGGAAGCGCGGATTGTGCGCGCCAACTGGCTGTCGCGGAAAACCAAGCTCGCCACGCAAGTCGGCATGCAGCGCCATGCGTTTCAGAATTTCAACCGGGTGCGCGAAATGGTGCGCGACGGCGTGATTGGTGAATTGAAAGCCGCCTATGCGTGGGGTAATCGCCAGGTCAAACCGGCGGGTGCCAGCTACGATCAGGCAAAAGGCATTCTTACCTGCAAAGGCCAGAATGGCACGTCCACCAGGGCTGGCTATCTGCCGGATGCCGGCGCGCCGCCGAAAAACCTCCATTACGACCTTTGGCTCGGGCCAACGCCAGCCCATCCTTACAATCCGGAATATTTCACCGGCAAGCCGGGGGCAAATTGTTTGCAGTGGAATATGTTTTGGGACTTCGGCGTCGGGCAGGTTGGTGACATGGGTAGCCACACCATGGATCTGCTCTGGAACGCGGTTGACGCCAAGTTGCCGACGGCGATTGAGGCCAGCGGCGATCCCTTCAACGACGCCATCACCCCTATCAAATGCGAATCCCACTTCGAGCATCCCGCCAACGACTGGCGCGGCCCGATGCGCATCAGTTGGTATCAAGGCGGGGCCATGCCGAGCTCGCCCAAGAATTATGTTGATCTGAATAAAATCGGACACGGCGCAATGTTCAAGGGCACGAAAGGTTTTATTGTGGCCGATTTTGAAACCCGCATCATCCTGCCGGTTGGCAACGAGGCGGACATGACCTACTACAAGCCGCGCCCCAAGAACGAACTGTTGCCGACGATCGTCCATTTCCAAAAAGAATGGTTCGATGCCTGCAAGAACCCCAGCCTCAAGACGGCCTGCGACTTCGAATACAGCGGCAACATGATTGAGCAAATGCTCCTCGGCCTCGTCGCCTACCGCGTCGGCAAAAAACTTGAATACGATGGTGTTGCCGGTCGCGTGACGAATGCCCCCGAAGCCAATGCCCTGTTGAGCCGCAAGTATCGCGAAGGCTGGACGCTGAACGGCTGAGCTGGTTGGCATCTTTTGGCGCAATACTCCGTCCGTGTAAAATGGTTTGATGCGTGACATCATTCTTTTGAAATGACGACGGCGAACAAAATCACGATTCTGCGGATTCTCCTGATTCCGTTTTTCGTCGTCGAAATTATTTACTACGTTCGCACCGGCAACCCCGTCTGCTGGCTCGCCGCGTTGTTGTCCTTCGCCGTCGCGGCGATTCTGGACGGCGTGGACGGCTACGTTGCGCGGCGTTACCACCAATGGAGCGAACTCGGCACGGTGCTCGATCCGCTTGCGGATAAACTGCTGTTGGTTTCCGCCGTTGTGCTGTTGAGCTTCGACAATGAGCCGTATCTGCGGCGGATTCCGCTTTGGCTGACGGGTGTCATCATCAGCCGCGATTTAATGCTGGCAATCGGCGCGGTGGTGGTGCGGCTGGTGGTTGGTAAAATCACCGTGCGGCCACATTTGACTGGCAAGCTGGCGACGGTTTTCCAGATGCTCACGGTCAGTTGGATTCTGCTGCACTGGAATTTTCATTACGGCCTGCTGGAAATCTGGATGCTCGGTGCGGGCATTTTCACCGCCGTGTCCGCCCTGTTTTACATTTGGGACGGGATGCAACAGTTGGGCGCGCATCCGGCCAGCCTGCCGGTTCAAAATAAAACTTCGGCCGAAAAAGATAAAATCTTCTAAACGTAAAGCCGTGCGTTGCGAATCGCCTCGGCCACCGCTGTCGGCACCAAGTCTTCGATTGCCAATCCTGCCGCCACCCGCGTGCGGATGACCGAGGACGAAACCCCAAAAGGAAAGCCGCGCAACATCCGGCCGCGAAACGGCACGGGAAAATTTACCGGTTCTTCTCCGGGGCGTGGCACCACAATAAATTCCGCCCGTCGCGCGAGTTCCGCCGGGTCGCGCCACTCGTTGAGCTTGGGCACGTTGTCCGCGCCGATGAGGTAAAAAAGTTCCGCGCCCGGAAACCGTTGCGCGTAATCGCGCAGCGTGTTCACGGTGTAGGAAATGCCGCCGCGCTGAATTTCCTGCGCGTCAATTTCGCAATTCGTTTTGCCCGCGAGCGCGAGGCGCAGCAGTTGCAGGCGTGCGGCGTCCGGCGCGGGTTTGTTCTCCGGCTTGAACGGCGATTGCGCCGCCGGAATGAAAAACAACCGGTCCAATTCCAGTTCTTCGATGGCCGCCTGCGCCACGAGCAGATGGCCGAGATGCACCGGGTCGAACGAGCCGCCGTAAATTCCGATTTTCATGGGAGACAAACTTGCAACTTTCAACCTGTAACCTGCAACAAAATTAGATTGGTTCCAGATAATCCAATTCCTTGTCGTAAGTTTCATCCAATCCGCGCAGCGCCCAGAGCGCGATGATCACGCACGCAAACGAAATCACCGCCGCCGAAGCGACGAGGCCGCACGCGGGTTTTAGATAATTAAAGGCGAGCGTCAGCGGCACGGTCGCGCCGCGCACAAAGTTCGGGACGGTGGTGGCCACGGTGGCGCGGATGTTGGTGCCAAACTGTTCGGCGGCGATGGTGGCAAAGACCGTCCAGTAGCCGACGCCAAAACCGAGCAGCAAAATCACGAGGTAAAACGTGCCATTGGACTGGCCGGTGGTGAAAAAATAAGCCGCCATCGCCAGCGTTGTGAAAAGGAGAAAGGCTAGAAGAATTTTCCGGCGCGATTGCAGGAGTTGGCTGAAATAGCCGCTGGCAAATCCGCCAAACGTGATGCCGAAATAGCAAAAGGCGATGGCTTGGGCGACCTTGACTTCGCCTTGAATGTTGAGCGCCCGGGAAAGTTCCGGCGAGAACGAAACCAAAATTCCCACGATGCACCACAGTGGCACGCCGATAAGGATGCAGCGGAGATATTTCATGAAGCGGCTGGCGTTGGTGAACAGCATCAGAAAATTGCCCCGTGCGGCGTGCGCTGGGCCGCCTTTTTTCAACTGTTGGAACATTGCCGATTCTGCGACGCTCAAACGCAGGACGAGCAAAACCAAACCGAGTCCGCCGCCGATGAAATAGGCCGTGCGCCATTCTACGCGCTGCGCGACGAGTCCGCCGATGACCGCACCGAAAACGCCGACGGTGGAAATAATCGTCGTGCCATAGCCGCGCAAGGCCTTGGGCAAAATCTCGGTGACGAGCGTGATGCCACCGCCGAGTTCGCCCGCGAGGCCGAAGCCGGCGACAAACCGCCACACGGCATAAGCCTCGATGGAATGCACAAAACCATTGGCAATGTTGGCTATGGAGTAGAGCAAAATCGAACCGAAGAGCAGGGCGACGCGCCCGACGCGGTCGCCAAGAATGCCGAAGAAGATGCCGCCGACGAGCATGCCGAGCATCTGCAAATTCAAAAGCAGGATTCCGTGGCTGACCAACAGTTCGCCGGAAAACCCCATGTCCTTGAGGCTGGGAACGCGCAGGATGGCGAACAGAATCAAATCATACACGTCCACAAAATAGCCGAGCGCGCCGACGATGACGGCGGGGTGGAGGATTTGGCGCAAGACGGATGCTTGGGATTTCATTTTGTGATGGGCGCGAGTATCATTTGTTCCAGCGTAAATCGCAAATTCAAATGACCCGACATTGTCATCATTGCGGCGAACCGTGGACGATCGCTGGCAATCCCGGTCGCGGCGAAGTCTGCATGAAATGCCGTGCCGACCTGCGCGTGTGCCTGAACTGCCAGAGCTACGACCCGCGCGTGGCGGAGCAATGCCGCGAACGCCGCGCGGACTTGGTGCTGGAGAAGCACGTTGGCAATTTCTGTGAATATTTTGAATTTGCCCGCCGTAAGTGGGAGCCGAAGGAAGTCAAACTATCGCGCGAGGACGCAGCGCGGGCGCACCTGAAAAAATTGTTCGGCGATTGAATGGCGGCGCGTTACCATCGGCGCACATGAAAGTGTTGATGATCGCCGAAGAACACGGGGTGCCGCCGGAAACGCAGATCGGGCTGCTGCTGGCGCGGGCGGGTGTCGAGGTGCGCTTCATTTTCCGGCAAGGCTCTGTCTCTGCAAAATTTTTGCGCGAGCAAGGCATGAACGTGCAGGAGCTGCCGATTCGCGGACGGCTGGATTTTTTTTCACTGCGCCAAATCCGTGCGGTCATCGCCGACTTCAAGCCTGATGTCATCCACGCGTTCACGGCGAAAACCTGCTGGCTCGCCATCCTCGCGCAATGGCCGAAGAAAAAAATTCCGCTGGTTTTTTATCGCGGCGCGATGCGGCGGCTCTCGCGTTTCAGCCCGGCGGACTGGCTGGTCTTTTTCACCAAACAGGTGGATATGTTTGAGTGTTATTCCGGCGCGGTGCAAAGGGATTTGATTCGCCACGGCATTGCGGCAGAGCGCACATTCGTCAACTATTACGGCCACAAACCGGAATGGTATGCCGGCGGAACCGTGCCGCCGCCGTGGCAGAAAAAAAATGCGCGCTTCCGCATCGGCTGCGTGGCGAACCATCGTCCGGTGAAAGGCCTGGAATTTCTCGTCGCCGCTTCCGACCTGCTCGCGAAAAAAGATTTTGATTTTGAACTGCTGTTCGTCGGCCACGACAAGGAAGGCGCGCTGGCACAATGCGTTTCGCGCGCCGCAAGCCGTGAACGTATCCGGCTCGTTGGCCCGATTTCGCCGCCGTGGGGCTTGATGAAAACTTTCGACTGTCTCGTCATCCCGTCGTTGCAGGAGGCGATGGGCCGCGTCACGCTCGAAGCGCTGGCTTGCGGCGTGCCGCTCGTGGTGACGGACGTGGGCGGTTTGCCGGAAGTGGTCGAGGACGGCGTGAATGGGCTCGTGGTGCCGTCGCAAAATCCGGCACGGCTCGCGGAAGCCATCGCGCAAATGCTCGGCGATGAGACGCTGCGCGAAAAATTCCGCGAAAATGGCCGACGCGTGCTACGCGAAAAATTCGACCTCGACCAGACGCGCGACCGGCTGCTGAAATTATACCAACGGTTGTCCCGCTGAATCGCGAAACGCTTTTTCGCACGCGGCGATGACGGGTTCGGTTTTAATTTTGTCCAGCCCGACGCCGTCCGACGGCCCGACCATCCAATCTTGGTGCTGATATGGCAGCGCGGCTTCTTCCTTCGGCCAGCCGACGAGCATCACGACACGTTTTTGCAACGCCACGGCGATGTGCGTCATGCCCGTCACGCCGCCAACGACCACGGTGGATAATTTCATCACGCCAGCGACGGTCAGCATCGGCAGTCCCGCTGCGATGACGTAACCAGCCTCGCGCGCGGGTTGTAACAACTCTGCCTCGCGCGGGCCGCAGGCAAAAATCACTTGGGTTCCGGCGGCGCGAAAGTGTGCGGCCAGCGTCAGGAAATTCTCCAGGGCCCAGTTTTTGTGCGGCGAACTGGTGAACGCCTGAAGAAACAGGGTCGGTTTTTTGCAATCAAGATTTTCTCTGGCAAAAAATTTCTCCGCATCGGCCAGTGATTCCGGCGGCAGCAAAAATTCATTTCGCGGCACGCTCTTTTTCAAGCCGCACTGTTGCAGCAGCGAGAGATAAAAATCCACGACCTGCATTTTGTCGTCGCGGGTGACGGCGTGCGTGTAGGCCCATTTGCGGCCCGTGCTATAAATCACGCCCCAACGCTGCGGCGCGCCGGTGAGCCGCGCGAGCCACGCGGTTTCGCCGTAGCCTTGAAAATCTACGACGAGTGAAAATTTCCCCGCGCGCAACTTTTTCAGCAGCCCAAAAATTTCGGGGACTACCTTCAGCGGATTGCCGGTGCGCAGCGCGGCGCGGTCGAGCGTGATGATTTCATTCACCTCACGAAAGCCGCGCAGCAGCACGGCGTTTTCCTTCGAGGTGAGAAAAGTTATTTTCGCGGACGGAAAATCTTCGCGGATGGCGTTGACGGCCGGCAGGGTCAAAACCACGTCGCCGATGGCTTTTAGGCGGATGAGTAGAATATTTTCCATCACGTCACAGATGGCGATTGAGGCCGTGAACACAAGCGATTTTGCGAGTCGCAATCGTTTCCGCGAGCCGCGCGAGGCTGGCGGCGTGATGCCCGCGCGGCGCGGGCGGATGGTTCAGATGAAACGTAATCGCGCGGCCATAGACAAATTTTCGCTGGCGGCCAAGATGATACAGCCGCGTGCCGATGTCGGAATCTTCGCCGGTGCCCCAGCCGGTGTAATCCTCGTCGTAGCCGTTGACGGCCACAATGTCATCACGCCAAAACGCCATGTTGCAACCGATGATGCCGCGCTGTTTGGTGTCGCGGCGGATGATTGGAAGCGGCCAGCGCACGCCTTTGGCCGCGCCAGAAATTTTTCCGGTAAGCATCCAGCCGAACGCGGGAATTTTTTCCGCAGAAAATTCCGGGACAAATTCCTCGCGCACAAAACAGCGGCGGCCCTGCACCCAGAAATTATTTTCGGCGAGCGCGGCGTGGTCGGCGACAAATTTCGGGTGCGGCACACAGTCGCCGTCGGTGAAAATCAGGTAGCTGCCGGTCGCGGCGGCGATGGTTTTGTTGAGAATGACTGTTTTGCGAAAGCCGTCGTGCGGATGCCAGATGTGTTTGACGGGCATACGTGAGCCAGCAGTAAATTTTTTTACCAGCTCGCGCGTGGTTTCGTCCGAGCCGTCGTCGGAAATCAAAATTTCCTGCGGTAGTTTTGTCTGGCGCGTGACGCCGGCGAAGACTTTTGCGAGCGCCGCTGGCTGGTTGAACGTGCTGATGACGAGTGAGACTGAAACGGGCGGCGTCATTTTTTCTTCGCGTTTAATTCCAGCTCCCAGAGCTTCGCGTATTTCACAAATGTGTAGCAGCCGTGCAAGACGGCCATCACCAGTCCCGGCACGCCATCGCGAAAACCTTGCTGCATGATATATTTTCGCGCGATTCCGATCGGCGGCGCGAACACCAGCTTCAACATGCTCGCGTGCTTGCCGTCCTCGAAACGGCGTTGGGCCATCAGCGTGGTGTAGCGATCCATTTTCCAGAGGATGATGGCGAGCGTCGGCCACGGATGTTGCCAGATGGGCGTCTTGAAATAGCCGACGGTGCCGGAGCAGTCGAAGCCTTCATGCACGAGGTCTTCGCGGTAACGAAATTTAGTCCGGTCAAAAACCTGCGGCTGGCGGTAGTCGGGATACATCCCGCCGTGGCGCACGGGCTGGCCGAGAAACGTGTTCAGGCGCGGGACAAAATATGCGGCATGTTGTGGCGCTTGGAGTGTGCGGCGCAGTTCCGCGACGAATTCCGGCGTGCAGCGTTCGTCAGAGTCGAGGCTGAAAACCCAGTCGTGCTGCGCGGCGTCGAGCGCAAAATTTCGGAGCTTGCCGAAGCCACAGAATTTTTCGCTGATGACCTTCGCGCCGAATTCGCGCGCGATCTCAACCGTGCCGTCAGTGCTGAACGAATCCACCACGATGATTTCATCCGCCCACTGGAGGCTCTCGAGCACGGGGCGGATCTGCCGGGCTTCGTTGAAGCTCATGACGTAGGCGGTGATTTTGGGGCGCTCGGCATTCATGGGTTTTTACGCAAACTGTTTTTGATTCTTCGCTTCAAGTTGTCGAATGGCGGATTCAACCACATCTTCCGCCACAGCCGGAATCGTTCGGCGGATGTGTTTAATGTGCCGACGGTCACCGGGCTGTTCGGCGGCACATACCAGTTGTTGCGCCCGGTGCGGCGGACGAGCCGGTAACCGTGACGTCGCAGATAAAAATGCTTCGTGTAATCGCGGCGATGCTCCTCCATCAGGATGAGCTGCGGCGAATATTTTTCGAGGTTCAATCCCTGCAACACCTGTAGTTCCATGCCCTCGACATCAATGGACAAAAAATCCACTGCGGTCACGCCGGTCTCGGCAAAGATGGCATCGAGCGTGCACAGCGGCACGCGGACTTTTTGGCCCGACAACGGATCGCCCAGCAACGGCGTCAGCGTGGAATGGAGATCGTCCTGTCCCAGCAGCAACTCCACCTCGCCCGTTTGTGCGCCGACGGCGGCCTGCACGGCGCGGCTGCGCGGGCGCTGCGCGCACAGCAGCTTGAACAAATCTGGATTGGGTTCAATCAGCAAGCCTGACCAGCCTTGCTGTTCCAGAAACCAAGTCTGGTTTTCCTTCGTCGGATGATTGGCACCGACCTCCACGAAGGTGCCGCGTTCTTTCCGCTGGAAAAATTCCCAGACGAGGCGCGTTTCGTTTTGATTAGAGGCTTCCATCGCGCTGGTTTTGCCGGTCACGCGCCGACTCCGGGCAACACGCCGATGCCCCAGCCGCCTTGCTGCCAGCTTTTCACAAATTCGACATGGTGGCGCGTCGTCTTGAGTTCGCGCCAGAATTGCGGCACGCCGCCGACGCTGGCCTCCGCGCCGTCCACGATGTCATGGAATGCAATCGTGCCGCCGGGCGCCACGAGCGTCGAATACAGTTCAAAATCTTTTTTTACCCCGGCGTAGCTGTGGTCGCCGTCAATGAACAGGAGGTCGAGCTTGCGTTCGCCGAGCAGCTTCCGGACGGTTTCCAGCGTGCGCGGGTCGTGCGAATCTTTGCGGACGAGTTCGATGCGCTGTTCGTTTTGTGCGAAGCCGCGATACAGTTTTTCGCGCCACGCGGGATAGGAACTCATCTGGCCGGCGGGCAAATCCAGCGTCACCAAAAACGCATCGGGCGCCGCCGCGCGCGTGAGCAGGAAAAATGTGCCGCCTTTTTCCGTGCCGACTTCGAGGACGGTTTTCGGCGGATTCTGCGCGAGCAGTTTCAGGAATCCGGAAATTTCCTCGCGCACCTGCGACGGCGTGAAGCGGATGCCGAGATGCCGGAAGCGGAACGCGAGTTCAATCGCCTCGTCGAGCGATTTCAGCTCGGCGGTTTCGCGGTGCAAGGCGCGCAGGGCGGCAGGCAGCAGCAGGGGGCGGAGGAGATTTCTCAAACCGTTTTCGACAAACTTGCGCATATGTTTTTTTATCAAAAAAACACCGGCAAGTCCAGCCGACGTTCGGAAAACTGTGCCGGCATCGAATAAAATTGTTTCAATAAAATTCCCAGCGGCCAGCCAGCCGGCGTTCTTTGAGCGTGTGGCCAAAGCGGTGTTTTTCCGTCATCCGCCACCAGTTGCCGCGAATGTCGTTGCGAACGTGGACAATTTTCCGGCTGATCCACGTCTGCCCGGATTTCTTGCGGTAGTAGGCGCGGCGCTCAAAAACCTTGGCCATGACCTGTTCGGACTTCAGGCTTTTTTGTGTGACGGAGCCGAAGTGATGGAGAAACGCCGCCCCGGTCGTCGCCAGCCGGAAGCCCGCGCGCCGGGCGCGGCGGAAAAATTCATCATCCTCGTAGCCGCCCAGCCGCAGGTCTTCGTCGAAATAGCCGATGGTCTCAAAAACCCGGCGGTGAACCATGAAACAGACCCCGTGCGCGATATGATTGCGCCGCACGGATTTCAATTTATTCATGAAATCACCCGCGTAGGCCTGCCAGTCGTAATCACATTCGCCCTCGCACATCGCGGGACTGGCGACGTCAATTTTATTTTCTTCGGCGAAGCATTTCAGGTTCTCCAAGCAGCCCGGCGGCACGAGCACATCGTTGTTCAGCACGACCGTCCAAGTTGCGCTCGTGGCTTGGGAGCCTTGCGTCCAGCCGCCGCCGCAGCCGCGATTGGTTTCGTTGTGGATGACGCGCAGACCAGGGCGCGTGTCGAGAAATTCCCTGGTGCCGTCGGTGGAGCCGTTGTTGACGATGATAATCTGCGAATCCGCCACGCCCGCCCGATTCAGGCTGTCCACGCAGTTTTGCGTGAAGTGAAGTTGGTTGAAAACTGGAATGACGACGGCAATGTCCGCGATGTCGAGCGGTGGGCTCATTTTCGTCCAGAGGATGGGCCATGATGGAGCAGGTGAACAGCAGAAAATCTGGCCGGCCCCAAACAAAACTCTCGCTTTCTTCCCGCATCCGTAAAAAAATGTCTGCCGATGACTGAATTTCTCCGCCAGCTCTGGCAATTTGCCCGGCCCTATCGGCTGCGACTGTTTCTTGGTGTGGTGACCGGTATTCTCGCCGGCCTCATGGCACCGCTGCTCATCGCCACCATCACGCTCGTTTCGAGTCTGGTATTTCAAACGGGAGACGCCCCGGCTAAAGCCATTCCCGGTGTTCCTGCCTTTGTTCAGCCTTGGCTGGATAGCGCCCGCGCCGGCATGGGCAGCGGTCTGCGGGAACATTTTCTCGCCGTGATCCTGCTCGTGGGCACCATTCCGCTGGCCATGCTGCTGGCGCGCGTGATGGGTTATCTGAACACTTATTTTCTGCAATGGACCGCCATCCGTGCCGTCACCGATTTGCGGACGAAACTATTCAGCCATCTGCTCGGCCTGTCCGCCGGCTTTTTCAACCAAAGCCGCAGTGGCGAACTCATCTCGCGCATCATGAACGATACTTACGCGCTGCAAACCGTCATCAGCAGCGCCACCTCCGTCATCGTCCGCGACCCAGTCATTTTGATTGGCATTCTGGGTTATTTGCTGTGGCGGCAACCGATGATGACGCTTATTTCGCTGGTCGTCCTGCCGCTCTGCATGATTCCACTGGCCATTTACAGCCGCAAAATTCGCCGTGCCAGCCGTGATTTGCAAAGCCAAAGCGCCGACCTCATGCAGGTCATGACCGAAGCGTTTTCCGGCCATCGCGTGGTTAAAGCCTACAACCTCGAAAACGTCGTGACCGACGAGTTCCGCCAGACCGCGCGCAAGTCCATCGGCAATTACATGCGCATCATTCGCGCCAGCGAACTTTCCAGTCCCATTATTGATTTTCTCGCCGCCATCGGCGTGGCGCTCGCGTTGCTTTACATGATTTACATCGCCCGGTCGCACCCCAATGCCGGGGATTTTATCCAGCTCGCCGGCAGTATTTTTTACATGTATGCCCCGTTAAAAAATCTCACGCGGCTGCACAACCAGCTTACCCAGGCCCGCGCCGCCAGCGAACGGGTTTTTGAATTGCTCGCCACCAAAAATTCCGTGCCCGAACCCGCCGCGCCAAAAATGCTCCACGCCGACCAGGCGGACATCGTCATCGAGAACCTCGATTTCAACTACGGCGAAAAACCGGTGCTGCGAAACATCAACCTCACCGTCAAGGCCGGCCAGCTCGTCGCGCTCGTCGGCGCCAGCGGTTCCGGCAAAACCACGCTCACCAACCTGCTGCTCCGCTTTTACGACCCCGCGCGCGGCTCCGTCAAAATCGGCGGCGTGGATTTGCGCGACGTCCGCACCTTCGATTTGCGCAACCAGATCGCCGTCGTCGCGCAGGAAAACATCCTGTTCAACGACACCATCCGCCGGAACATCGAGTTGGGCCGCCTCGGCGCGAAGGACGAGGAAATTGTTGCCGCCGCGAAACATGCGCACGCTCTTGAATTCATTGCCCAAAAACCGGAAGGCTTCGACACCGTCATCGGCGAAAAGGGCGTCTCGCTCTCCGGCGGCCAGCGCCAACGCATTGCCATCGCCCGCGCCGTTTTGAAAAATGCACCGATTCTTGTGCTCGACGAAGCCACCAGCGCGCTCGACACCGAATCCGAACGGGCGGTCCAGACGGCACTCGACGAATTGATGAAAGGGCGCACAACGATTTGTATCGCGCACCGGCTCTCGACCATTCTCCACGCGGATTTGATTGTGGTTTTAGACGAGGGCCGGATTGCCGAACAAGGCCGTCACGAAGAACTTCTCAAACGGGAGGGCATCTATCAAAAACTTTACGAACTGCAATTTAAGTCCAAGTCGTGAACGCCCGGCCCGAAAAAATTCTCGCGCTGCAATTCAAATACCTCGGCGATGCTGTGTTCATCACGCCGGCGTTGCGGGCGCTGAAAGAATTTAATCCGGCTGGTGAGCTGCACGTTTTGGTTCCGGCAGAAGTTGCGCCGCTGCTGAAAAACCTGTCTTGGATCACCAAAATCTGGCCGCTCCCCCGCACGCGCGGACGGGCGCGGCTGCGCGAAGCGTGGCCAGTCATCCGTGCGCTGCGCCGCGAAAATTTTAACCGCGCGGTGGATTTCGGCGGCAACGACCGGGGCGCGATTTTAAGTTTTCTTTCCGGCGCAAAAATCCGGCTCGCGCCCGATCATCACCGGCTGCTCGCCAAAATCTGCTACACGCAAAGGGTTCCGGTCGAGGCGTTGCCCGCGTCATGGGTGCAGCGGAATTTGCAATTGCTGGCGGCTTGGAAAATCCCGCCGCCCATTTCCGACCGGTTGGAAATTGTGCCCGATGCGGTGCTGGAAAAATCAGCTGGTGCGCCGTTTCCGCCCGGCACGATTGTCTGTCACGTTGCCACCAGCAATGACCGCAAGCAGTGGCCAGCGCAACATTGGGCGGAATTTTATCAGCTCGCTTGCGCCGCCGGTTTGAATCTGATGTTTTCCACCGGCCCCAGTCAACGAGAACAGAATTTTCTGGCCGAAATTAAAAAACTAGTTCCGGCGGCACCAGTGTTGCCGACGAGTCCAAGTCTGGATGTGTTCCTGGTTTGGCTGAAACAGGCCACGGTTTTTATCTCTGGTGATACGGGACCGTTTCATTTCGCGGCTGCACTCGGCGTTCCCGTCATTGGACTGTTTGGCACCGGTGATTCAATCTGCCGTGCTGCCCCAATTTACCGGACGGAACAGATCGTGGCCGCCACCGATTGTGCCTGTGACCGGCTGAACAAAAACGTCTCTGCCTGCGACGAATCAAATCCCTGCATGGCCACCATCACACCTGCGCAGGTGTTGGCCCGGCTGAAGAAAATTCTCGCGTCTGCTGAATTAGCCCACTAAATTTCCAACCTCGTGGTTTTTAGTTCGCCATTGTTTTTATTCCTGTTTCTGCCCGTCGTCCTGACGGTTTATTTTTTGCTGCCCGGATTGCGCGCGCGCAACCACTGGCTGTTGCTGGTCAGCCTGCTTTTTTATGCGTGGGGCGAAATCGGCTTCATCTTGCTTCTGCTCGTTTCCACGCTCGTTAATTTCGAACTGGGTAAATGGGTGGAACGGACCGTAGATATTTACCGACGCAAAAAAGCCGTCGCCGTCGCCGTCATCGTCAATGTCGGCTTCCTCGCGTTTTTCAAATACGCCGGGTTGGTCGTGGCTTCGCTGAATCTGCCACTCAAATTTTTCGGCTCGGCCACGTTGCCGGTGCCACACATCGCCTTGCCCATCGGCATTTCTTTTTTCACCTTCCATGCGCTGTCCTACATTATTGACATCTACCGGTGCAAATGTCGCGCGGCCCGCGACCCGCGTGACACGGCGCTCTACATTTTCTTTTTCCCGCAGCTCGTGGCCGGGCCGATTCTACGCTGGAACGCCATCGCGCCGCAGTTGGGACGGCGCGTTTTTGACCGCGCGGTTTTTGCCGAGGGCGTGCGGCGGTTTGTCGGCGGCTTCGCCAAGAAAATGATCGTCGCCAATGCCGTAGCCTTGCCCGCAGACCAGATTTTTGCACTGCCGGCCAGCGAACTTTCCACCCCGGTGGCGTGGCTGGGGGTGGCGTGCTACACGGTCCAGATTTATTTTGATTTTTCCGGATACTCGGACATGGCGGTCGGTCTGGGAAAAATGTTCGGTTTTACCTTTCTCGAGAATTTCAACTTTCCCTACGTCGCGCAGTCCATCAAGGATTTCTGGCGGCGCTGGCATATCTCGCTGTCGAGCTGGTTTCGCGATTATGTTTACATTCCGCTTGGCGGCAACCGTGTCTCCGAGGCGCGCAATCATTTGAATCTCGTCGCCGTTTTCTTCCTGTGCGGCCTCTGGCACGGCGCGAGCTGGACGTTCGTGGCGTGGGGATTGTATCACGGCCTGTTTCTCGTGCTGGAACGCACGCGCTGGGGCGGTTGGCTGGAAAAA
Source organism: uncultured Verrucomicrobia subdivision 3 bacterium (assembly GCA_903861445.1). Lineage (GTDB taxonomy): Bacteria > Verrucomicrobiota > Verrucomicrobiia > Limisphaerales > UBA11358 > UBA11358. The sequence goes on along the minus strand of CAIOUK010000034.1, from coordinate 3,673 downwards.
TTCCCGCGCCCGCTGCGTCACGCCTATGTCATCTTCGCGGTGATGATGGGTTGGGTGCTGTTTCGCGCGGACACGTTTGCCAGCGCGGCGCATTACTTCATGGCGCTATTCGGTGCGAATTCTGTCACGCAGGCGCAACCGATCAATCGTTACCTCGGCAACGAAGTTATCTGGGCGCTCGGCTTTGGCGCAGCGTTTAGCCTGCCGCTGTGGAGTGCGATCAAAAATTTTGGTGCAAAATGGGGTGAAAAAATTTCCGCGCCGGGTCAGTCGCTCTATTTCGGCATCGGGCAGGCGATTGAAATCGTCCTCGTCGTGGGGCTGTTGCTGATTTCCTCAGCTTGGTTAGCAGGCGGCACCTACAACCCCTTCATCTACTTCCGTTTCTGATGCATGACGCCAACACCTGACAAAAAGCTGTTGCGCCAACGCTGGGGCGACTGGGTAATCATTGTCGTATTCGTGGCACTGATTTGGGCGCCGACGCTGGATGAATTCTTTCACCTCGACCACTCGCGTCAACCCGGGGAGAACCGGCTTCCGGCCGCCTTCCCGCCGCCGCCGCGTTTTGATTTAGGCGAAGCCCAACACTTCATCACCGGCTTGGAGACCTACTACACCGACCATTTCGGCTTTCGCAAAAAACTTATCCGCTGGTTTCAGAACTGGAAAATCGGACTCTACCATGACCGCAGCGTCTATAAAATCATCATCGGTCAGAACCGCTGGCTGTTTTGGGGCGAGGCGCAGATGGTCGAGCATTTTCTCGGTCTCGCGAAGTTCACGCCGGAACAGTTGCAGCAGTGGCAGACGCTCCTCGAAAAACGGCGCGACTGGCTCGCGCAGCGTGGCATCCAGTATCTTTTTGTCGTCGCGCCGGACAAGCAGGACATTTATCCCGAAGAATTGCCGCCGTGGCTGGTCAAGGCCGCGCCCGCCGTCCGCGAAACCAAGCTCGACCAGTTTTTGAAATATATGCAGGCGCACTCCACGGTAAAAATATTGGATCTGCGTCAGCCCTTGCTCGTCGCTAAAAAAATCGCGCCGACGTATCTGCAAAACGACACGCACTGGAATCTCCTCGGGGGATTTGCCGGCGCGCAGGCGCTGGTCGAAACGCTGTCGCTGCAAATCACGAACCTGTCGCCGCTGTCGCTGCACAATTTCAACTGGACGAACACCGCGTTCACCGGCGGCGATATGGCCAAGATGCTCGGCACGGACGTTCCGGAAAAAAATTATTACGCGTTCACGCCCAAGCCCGCGCTGCCCAAACTTCAATCGCAGGAAGATTTGAATTTTCCAACGACCTGGGGAATGAAGCGCGTGTTGACCTTGGAAAATCCGGATTCCAATTCCGCCACGGTCGTTTTATTCACCGATTCCTTCGGCGTTTCGTGGGAACAGTTTCTTGGCTACTCGTTCAAAAAGACAATTTTTCTGTCTGACAACCGTGGTTTCAACCCGCAGCTCATCACCGCCAGTCAGCCGAACATTGTGATCAATGAAATGCTCGAGCGGTATTTCTACACCGAAGATCCACAGCAGATGCAGGTCAAGGATGCGCTGCCCTAATTGACGCTGACGAAGCTAAGAACATCAGCGAGCTAATGCACGATGAGGTTTTGATTGGGTGGTTATTCACCTCGCTGTAGCTGCCGATGCGGGATAAATGTTTTTAACTTTTACTATTTGTTGGAGCGCTATTTCAACATCGCAGATTTCGACTGATAATTCATGGCTTACGACACGCTTCCATAAAACGGATTGGCCGCGAACGGTGAGCAACTTGAAAACTTTGTGGCTTGGTGTCTTGGTGGTTAAAAGATAAAATTAATTCATGTCGCACGCCGATTTTGTCCATTTGCACCTGCACACCGAGTATTCGCTGCTCGATGGCGCGTGCCGTCTGGACAAGCTGATTGACAAGGCGCACGAGCTGAAATTTCCCGCGCTCGCCATCACCGACCACGGCGCGATGCACGGCGTCATCGAGTTTTACCAGGCCGCCCGCGCGAAGGGCATCAAGCCCATCATTGGCTGCGAGGTTTATGTCGCGCCCGGGTCGCGGCTGGAAAAAAAGCCGGGCAGCGGCTCGCGCGACTTGTATCACCACCTCGGCCTGCTCGCGCGCGACGAAACCGGCTACAAAAATTTGGTGAAGCTCGTCACCGACGCGCACATTGACGGCTATTATTACAAGCCGCGCATTGACAAGGAAATTTTTGCGAAGCACAGCGCGGGCCTGATCGCGCTGTCCGGCTGCCTCGCCAGCGAACTTTCCGATCACATCGTGAAGGATCAAATCGCGAAGGCGAAGGACACGGTGGATTTTTTCAAGCAGACGCTCGGCGCGGAGAATTATTTCCTCGAACTCCAGAATCACGGCATTCCCGAACAGGCCAAGGTCAACGCGCAGTTGATAAAATTCGCCAAGGAATTCGGCCTGAAGCTCGTCGCGACGAACGACGTTCATTACATCGAGAAAAGCCATTCGCACGCGCATGACTGCCTGGTGTGCATCGGCACGCAGGATTTGTTGAGCAATCCCAAGCGCATGGGCGCGGGCTATGTGCCGGAGCAGTTTTACCTGCGCAGCGCCGACGAGATGAAGGCGCGTTTCGCCGAAGTGCCGGAGGCGGTGAAAAATACTTTGGAAGTCGCGGAGAAGTGCAATCTGGAAATCCAGTTTCCCAAGGCCGGCGACACGCGGCACTATCCGGTGTTCCATCCGCCGGAGCATTTCACGCGCGAAGGTTATCTCCGAAAATTATTGGCGGAAGGTTTGTTCCGCCGCTACACCATTCACGCGCAGGCCGAGGGAAAAGAATTTGTCGTCACGGGCATTGATGATCCGAAGCGGCTGCCGACTTACCAAGCGGTTCAGGGTTCAGAGTCCGGAGTTCAGGGTTCGGGAAGCGAGAAAACCCAGAACCCCGAACCGCAAACTGTGAACAATCCGGCCGTCGCCGCCGCCATCAAGGTGGTCATTGACCGCTTGCAGGTGGAGCTCGGCGTCATCGAGAAGCAGGGTTACATTTCCTATTTCCTCATCGTCGGCGATTTCATCCGTCACGGCCGCGAAAAGGGAATTTCCTGCGTCGCGCGCGGCAGCGCCGCCGGCTCCATCGTCACCTACCTGCTCGAAATCGCGAACGTGGATCCGATCCGCTACGCACTGCTGTTCGAGCGCTTCCTGAATCCCGAACGCGTCAGTCCGCCGGATATCGACATTGATTTCGCCGACGACCGCCGCGCGGACGTCATCGCCTACGTCCGCGAAAAATACGGACGCGATGCCGTCGCGCAGATCATCACGTTCGGCACGATGGGCGCGAAATCCGTCGTGCGCGACGTCGGCCGCGTGATGGGCTTGCCCTACGGCGACGGCGACCGGCTGGCGAAATTGATTCCGGCGGAACTGAAAATGACGCTCGAAAAAGCGCTCAAGCAGGTGCCGGAACTTAAGGAGGCTTATGAAAACGAAGACGTGACGCGCGAGTTGATTGACACCGCGTTCATTCTCGAAGACCTCACGCGCAACGCCAGTGTTCATGCGGCCGGCGTGGTCATCGGGCCGGAGCCGCTGGTGAATTTGCTGCCGCTCAAGTTGGACGAAAGCGGCACGCTCGTCACGCAATACGCGATGGGGCCGGTCGGCGACCTCGGCCTG